>WFQP01000107.1 GCA_015487015.1 Thiomicrorhabdus sp. | reverse complement strand
CCTGATCCCATTCCGAACTCAGTAGTGAAACGTCTTAGCGCCGATGGTAGTGTGGGAGGTCCCATGTGAGAGTAGGTCATTGCCAAGCTTATATTCTGAAAGCCCGCCATAGCATTGCTGTCGCGGGCTTTTTTTTGGCTTAAATTTTGTGGATAGTTTGTTATGAAAATATCAGTGGGTAGGGAGTTTAATAGTTTATTAGGTCAGAAAACACCATATTGTAGCCAATATAATGCGAAGTTATTGTTTGCGATTCCTAGGCAAGAAAAGCGTGAAGAGTTAGATATTGACAGTTCTTGTTTACCTTTTTCAGGTTTGGATATTTGGACAGCGTTTGAAGTCTCTTGGCTAAATGCAAGAGGAAAGCCAAATGCGGTAATTGCTGAGTTTGCATTTCAAGCAGACTCTCCATTTCTAATTGAATCAAAATCATTTAAGCTTTATTTAAACTCCTTTAATGGCTCAAAATTTGAGTCTCAAGAGGAGGTTGAGTCTTTAATGCGAAATGATTTAATGATGGCTTGTGGTGCGCCTGTTGATGTCATCATACGTTCATTAAATACTCCTGAAGAGTTATTATTTCAATTACCTGGCCATAATTTAGATGGACTTGATATTGAGGTTACGGAGTATCAAGTGAACCCTTTTATATTGGAAGTAGACTCGAAGGGTGAAGTGGCTTATGAAACTTTAAACAGTCATCTTTTAAAGTCAAATTGTTTGGTGACAGGCCAACCAGATTGGGGATCTGTTGTGATTAGATATGAGGGTCAGCCCATCTGTCACGAAGCTTTGTTAAAGTACCTAATCTCATTCCGAGAGCATAATGAGTTTCATGAACAGTGTGTTGAGCGAATTTTTATTGATATTATGAAATACTGTAAACCAAAATACTTAACCGTCTATGCAAGGTATGTTCGTCGGGGTGGTTTAGACATTAACCCTTATCGTTCAAATTATGAAGAGGAGTTTGATATTTCTCGTCTAGCAAGACAGTAAACTGTTTATAGGTATTAAATATTATCTGTATAAATACTCATTTATACTGTAAAGTAGCTGTGTTTAATAGATCTATTAACAACTTCCTGACAACTCTCTTTTATTCTCATTAAGGCAATAAGCTGAAGCCTCTATTCGGGGTTAAAAGAGATTCACTTAAAGCACTTCTTTTCGGTGAGATACTTTTTGTAAATGGAAAAATCTAAATTTTGTATTATTGAAAGGTATTGATAAGTTGATGAAATTAAAAAAAGGCTTTAGAGAGGGCTTCTTTCATTTTAATTCTTCTTGGGTTGGCTCTCTGTATCAGTGGATGCTGACAAGCTTTGTTATTGTTAGCCTTCCTCTTATTTTTGCTATTTTATATGCTTTGATTTCATTGGATAGTTATTCAAAACAGGCTCATCGTACCGTATTTCAAACGGTAATGGTGACCGAAAATTCTCGTTTGATTCTTGAACGTTTAATTTCTATGGAACGTAGTATTCGTCAGTTTCAAATATTAAATGAAGATTCTTTTTTTGAAGCTTATATTCAACATAGACATAAGCTGCTTAAATTACTGTCTGATTCGGAATTTGACGGATTAGATAATGTTTTAACGACAAAACTGAAGAAGCTTAGGGAGAGTGAGGCAAAATTGTTTCATCAGATTTATACGGAAGGCATAAGTAATAATAAAAAATTATCACCTGCGGATTTAATTAAATTTGAAAATTTGGTGGGGCAAGCAAGAGCATTAATTCGAGAAGGTTCAAAGCAGCAATCAACAGAGGTTTCAGCACTTTCTAAATTTGAAACAGAAATTAAAAATAGATTGCTTTTGATTGTATTGATTAGTGCTTGCTTGGCACTGTTATTAAGTGTGTTTTTTGTTCATTTCATTACAAGACCAATTAAGAAAATTGGTTCCTCTATTAAGCATTTGGCAAAAGAAGACTTTGACTTTCCTGTTGAAGTTTATGGTCCTAGAGATTTACGAGAGTTAGGTCAAAATTTAGAAGGTCTGAGAAGGGAATTAAAGTATCTTGAAAATGAAAAACAGCATTTTATTAGAAGTGTTTCTCATGAACTTAAAACGCCCTTAGCAACTTTAAAAGAGGGTACAGATTTACTTTCTGAAGAGGTGATCGGAAATTTAAATGATGAGCAGCGAGAAGTGCTGAGTCTTATGAAAATGGGAAATTTTAATATTATTAATTTGGTCTCTAATCTTTTAGAGTATCAAAGAGCCGTTTCAATTCAATCTCGCCTCGAATACAGTCAGTTTGATTTATCTTGTTTAATGTCCTC
The DNA here is from genome assembly GCA_015487015.1 of Thiomicrorhabdus sp. Lineage (GTDB taxonomy): Bacteria > Pseudomonadota > Gammaproteobacteria > Thiomicrospirales > Thiomicrospiraceae > Thiomicrorhabdus. Next base: position 8,473 of record WFQP01000107.1, on the reverse strand, counting down.
TTTAATTGAAGAGTATAAGTTGCTTTTTCAAAGCAAAAACCAAAAGGTTCTTGTTAAGAGCTCTTCTATTCTGATCACGGCAGACTACAATAAGCTTAAAATTATTTTAAGTAACTTTATATCGAATGCGATTAAATTTTCAAGTAAAAATACTTGCATTGGTTTTTCTTCTCATATAAATGGGAAGCAGGTTCAAATTTTAATCGAAGATCAAGGTCCGGGTATTCCTGAGTCTATTCGTTCAGAAATTTTTGAGGACTTTTTTCAAGGAAAAACCAATGAAGATTCAGTTATGAAAGGAACAGGTCTAGGCTTGGCTATTGTCGGCTATTATGTTGTAAAACATGGAGGACGAACGATATTATTACCACCTAATGATGAATACTGTGGTGCTAGGTTTGTTTTAGAGCTACCACTGGAGGCTAAAAATGAATTTTAGAATGCTTTTTATTGGAGTTATCCTCATTCTTCAAGGCTGTATTGCTTCTAATCCTAAAAGTAAGACTGAAGATAGTATAAATACCCGTAGTGACACTTCTTTATTTCAGTTTGAACTTCCCTTTACTTTTAATAAGATGGGGTATGATTTTTTTGGGGCTGAAGAGCAGGTTGTTTTACATTTGTTGAAGCAGGGTCGTTATTATGCAAATTTAAAGGAGCCTTATCGGTTAAAGGCTTGTAAAGAGTTAGCCGCTGTTTATAAACAGGATCCTTTTTGGCAGACAGGATGGCTTTTAGCCTATAGCTTTTCAGATAAAGGAAGCTGCATTACCCATAAAGAGCGATTAACGATTCTTAATGAACTTGAAAAAGTGATTGAATTCTATAAAGATATCCAATGGTTAAATTCTGCACACATTCAAACATTAGAACATATTACTTATTTAAAAGCCCGAAATGCCTTTTTAAAAGAAAAAGAGAGTATTTTGGAAGCTAAAACCAGACAAAGTGAAGCCGAAAATATAGAGTTAAAGACACTTATAAAAGAGTTAAAAAAAGTTGAAAGAATTATGAATGAAAGAATTTCAGATGATAACCTCTGATTCATCGAGTAGCTTACGATTTAAAGGACAAAAGTTATTGTTAGTCGATGATGATGTTAGCTTATTAAAGCTTTTATCGATTCGTTTACGCCACATTGGCCTTGAAATTAAAGCGGTGGAAAGTGCAACAGAGGCTTTGGCTGTACTGCCTGTTTTTAATCCTCATTTAGTCCTTACAGACCTTCGAATGGATGAGATGAATGGTATGGCTTTGTATGAACAAATTCAGAAAGTACGTCCGACTCTTCCTGTGATTATAATGACTGCACATGGAACAATTAGGGAAGCTGTTGAAGCTACGAATTTAGGTGTTTTTGGATTTATTACAAAACCTATCAATCACTTGGATTTGAATGAACAGATAGAGAAAGCCTTTAAAGTACATGCAGGAGCCGTTTCGAATTTTTCAGATGAAAAGTGGTGTAAAAACATTATTGGGCAAAGTTCATTAATGAATGAATTGTTGAACGATTTGTACCATGTTGCTCAAAGTGATATTAGTGTTTATATTCAGGGAGAAAGTGGGACGGGAAAGGAGTTGATTGCTCAGGCACTTCATCAAGCAAGTCCTAGAAAAAATAAGCCTTTTATTGCGGTTAACTGCAGCGCAATTCCTGAAGAGCTGTTAGAGTCAGAGCTTTTTGGCCATAAAAAAGGTGCTTTTTCAGGCGCAATTGAAAATCGAAAAGGTTTATTTGAATTAGCCAATGGTGGTGTTCTTTTTTTAGATGAAATTGGTGACATGTCTCCTTCGTTTCAAGTAAAGTTATTAAGAGCATTGCAGGAGGGTGAAATAAGGCCTGTAGGTGAAAGTATAACAAGATCAATCGATGTTCGAGTGGTTTCGGCAAGTCATCGAGATTTAAAGCAGATGGTGGAAGAGAAAGCGTTTAGGTTGGACCTTTATTATCGTTTAAATATTGTGACCTTGAGGCTACCTAATTTGGCACAACGTCCTGAAGATATTCCTTTATTAGTGAACTATTTTATTGCGCAAAGTAAATCGAAGGTAAAAAAAATATCAACAGAAGCGATGGATATCCTGTTAGGTTATGAGTGGCCTGGGAATATTCGAGAGTTGAAAAACGTGATTGAGCAGGCATGTACTTTTGCAACAACGACTTTAATTCCTGCATTACTGATTGAAAATGCACTACAGAAAAAAAACTTATCTATGCCTTCTTTCAGTGAGGCTAAAAAAAATTTTGAACGGGATTACTTGGTTCAACTTTTAAAGCTTGTGGGAGGAAATGTTTCGCAAGCAGCGCGCATAGCAAAACGAAATCGTACTGAATTTTATCGACTATTAAATCGTCACATGTTAAAGCCAGCTTCTTTTAAAGAAGATCACAAATAGAGTCGCTATTTAAAGACAATTGTTTTTTATAATAAAAACAGATGCTTATGTATGGTTTTATTACTTTTTTTAAAAACCAAGTATATTTTGTCTCATTTTAGAGACATTTTTATTTTTTAATTTCTTTTTAGACCTGTGCTATTACGTCGCTTAAGCATTTTTTATCGAGTATTTCCTTTTTTGTTACTTAGAATGAGGGTTTGGTGTCGTGATTAGGCAACATAAAAGTGGGTATAATGTTGTTTTTTTACAAGTATTGATGATATAGGTAGGTTTTTTTAAAATTTTTATTTTTAAATCAATGAGTTAGTTTATGTTTTTTGTAGTTGGTATGCCCATTGCTCTAGGTGTTATTGAATTAGAGTTTTTATCAGTGTTAAATTTATTTATTAGTACCTGATAAAAGCTTGTTTTAAATGAAACCGTTTTAACAAAAGTGTCTTAATAATATAAAGATATTTTTAAAGTTAAAATATTAAAGAGGAATGTTTATGAAAAACTTAAGATTTATTTTAGTGCTTGCTGTTACATTAGGTGCATCAAGTGCTGTTGTTGCACTGTCTGATACAACAGGAGAGCTATGGAAGATACTGGACACTAATAAAGATGGTGTGATTAGTAAAGAGGAAGCTTCGGCTTCTCAAGAGGTTTCTTCACAGTGGAACTTACTTGATCTTAATCAAGATGGAGTTCTTTCTGAAAAGGAATTTTCTTTAGTCAGTTTAACTAAGTAACTTGTTGTAATGGCACTCTACTGTTAGTTTATTATTTTAGGTTATTAATGAATCCTCCCCCTTTTAGCAATAACTTAATTTAATATTTTTAGTGGTAGAGAGCTTCTCTTTTATGCAAAAATTTTCCTCCCCCCCCCTCTCTTTCCTTTTTTATTGTTCTTCTATTTTTCCATTTAATTTAATATTAGTCCTTTTTTTTAGCCGATTATTTTTTAAATTTTTTAGCGTGTGAACTTGGGCAAGTACAAATTGCTTATGTTAAAATGCGGCCATTTATAAAAGTGAATTTTTAATATAAAGTCTAAAAAATTCATTAAATTAACTGGTTTAAAGGGCTTTTCATGAGCACTCAAAATTCTACATATGATGTAATCATTGTTGGTGGAGGGCATGCAGGAACAGAGGCTGCGCTTGCATCTGCTCGAATGGGGCTTAACACACTCTTATTGACGCATAATATTGATACATTAGGTCAAATGTCGTGTAACCCAGCGATTGGAGGTATTGGAAAAGGCCATCTTGTGAAAGAGGTGGATGCTTTGGGTGGTGCGATGGCTTTGGCAATTGATGAGGCAGGGATTCAATTTAGAATATTGAATGCATCAAAAGGGCCTGCGGTACGAGCAACGCGAGCACAGGCCGATCGGGTTTTATACCGTCAAGCGATTTTATCACGTTTACAAAACCAAGAAAATTTAACTCTATTTCAACAGCCTGTTGAAGATGTTTTGCTTGATGGAGAGGTCATTCGAGGTGTTGAAACAAAGATGGGCTTGAAGTTTTATGCAAATCAGGTTGTTTTAACCGTTGGTACTTTTTTAGCAGGACGAATTCATATTGGTTTGCAAAACTATGAAGGTGGGCGCGCGGCAGATGAGCCTTCTAATCAGTTAGCATTGCGTTTACGGGAGTTATCGCTGTCTGTTGGCCGTTTAAAAACAGGAACACCTCCTCGAATTGATGCTCGTACGGTCAATTTTGAGGCGATGCAGGTACAGCCTGGTGATACGCCTGTTCCAGTCTTTTCTTACACTGGTAAAGCATCCATGCATCCACGCCAGGTTCCGTGTTATATCACTTATACCAATGTTCGAACGCATGATATTATTATGGCTTCTTTAGATCAGTCCCCTATGTACTCTGAACAAGGAGAGATTGATAGCACTGGGCCACGTTACTGTCCTTCGATTGAAGATAAAGTGATGCGTTTTTCTGATAAAGATAAGCATCAGGTGTTTATTGAGCCAGAAGGGCTGACAACAACAGAGTTGTATCCAAATGGTATTTCAACAAGTCTTCCTTATGAAACTCAGCTGAATCTTGTGCGTTCGATGAAAGGACTGGAAAGAGCAAAAATTATTCGTCCTGGTTACGCGATTGAATATGATTATTTTGATCCAAGGGGTTTAAAGCCTACTTTGGAAACAGAAGCAATTCAGGGGCTTTATTTTGCGGGTCAAATAAACGGTACAACAGGTTATGAGGAAGCGGCAGCTCAGGGGCTATTAGCTGGAATTAATGCCGCTCGACGAGCGCAGGGAAAAGAGTCTTGGTATCCACGACGTGATGAAGCCTATTTAGGGGTTTTAGTAGATGATTTGATTACAATGGGAACGAATGAACCTTATCGAATGTTTACCTCTAGAGCAGAGTACCGCTTAATGTTAAGAGAGGATAATGCCGATCAACGCCTTACGCCAGTAGCGAGAGAAATGGGTTTGATTGATGACCAGCGCTGGGTTGCTTATCAAAATAAATTAGAGACGTTAGAGAAAGAGGTGGCTCGTTTAAAAGAGGCTTGGATTTTTCCATCTCATCCTGAGGCAAAAAAGGCAGAGTCTTTAATGGCGTTGCCGTTGAGTAAAGAGCATACTTTATTTGATTTGTTAAAGCGCCCAAATGTTATGTATTCCGCCCTGTCTGAATTAACAATATTTGGAGAGGGAATTAAAGATTTAGCAGTGATTGATCAAATTGAAATTGAAGCTAAATATTCTGGATATATTGACCGCCAAATGCAGCAAATTGCTAAGATAAAACGCTCAGAATCGGTAGAAATTCCAGATGATCTTGATTTAGAAGCGATTTCGGGACTGTCAAACGAAGTAAAGCAAAAAATACAAGACCACAAGCCTGCTAATTTAGGTATGGCCAGTCGTATACAGGGTATAACGCCTGCGGCTATTTCTATTCTATTAATCGCGATAAAAAAATCACGGTTAAATGGGGGGAAAGGTCCAATAGAACAGGGTAATCAGTAGGGTTGCGATAAATGATATTAACGGCTTTAAAATCAAAGTTAGAACGAGGGCTCTGTGCGCTTTCTATTGAAGCAACACCACAGCAAATAGATTTATTAATTCAGTATTTAGCTTTGCTAGAAAAATGGAATAAAGTTTACAATTTAACTGCAGTGAGAGATCCTGAGGAGATGTTAGTTAAGCACTTATTGGATAGCTTGGCAGTTATGCCGCATCTTAAATGGGATAAACTGATTGATGTTGGAACAGGTGCAGGGTTACCAGGTATTCCGCTTGCGATTATGTGTCCAACAAAGCAGGTTGACTTGCTAGACAGCAATAGTAAGAAAACACGGTTTCTAATACAAGCTAAAGTAGAGTTAAACTTGGTCAATACGCAAGTAATTTATGAGCGGGTTGAAAATTATAAACCTTCGGTATTATATGATGGTGTTATTTCTCGTGCCTTTGCATCAATGAATGATATGTTACATTGGACAACGCATCTTTTAAAAGAAGATGGGGTTTGGTGGGCAATGAAGTCTCAAAAAGACTTTGAAGACTTAACGGCCCTGTCAGGGGGGATAAAAATTCAAAAGATGATAGAATTATTCGTTCCTGGATTAGAGGCAGATCGTATGCTGTTAAAAGTAATAAAATCATCAGCCAAAGGCTAAGGATTGTATGTGGGAAGAGTGATTGCAGTAGCGAACCAAAAAGGTGGTGTAGGGAAAACAACAACCAGTGTAAATTTAGCTGCAGCGTTGGGTCGCTTAGGTAAAAAAATCTTACTGATTGATTTAGACCCACAGGGTAATGCAACGGTTTCTATTGGTATTGATAAAGATCAGTTAATGGTTTCTATTTTTGAAGTTTTGGTGGGTGAAGTAAAAGCAAGAGCAGCCATTATTAGTGTTGAAAGTGCCTGCGTAGATTTATTGCCCGCAAATGGAAACCTTACCGCAGCAGAAGTTGCGCTGTTAGAAGAGGATATGGGACCTAAGCGCCTTAGAAAAGCACTCAAAAAGGTTCGTATTCAGTATGATGCGGTCATCATTGATTGTCCGCCCACGCTTAATATGCTTACTTTAAATGCATTGACAGCTGCGGATGCTATTATTGTTCCAGTTCAGTGTGAATATTTTGCTTTAGAGGGGCTTTCTGCGCTCATGGGTACGGTTGATACTGTCCAAGACCAATTAAACCCTGATTTACATGTTGATGGCTTATTAAGAACTATGCATGACCGTCGTAATAACCTAGCAAACGATGTTTCTAATGAGCTGGTAAAGCATTTTGGGGTAAAGGTCTTTCAGACGATTATCCCGCGTAATGTTCGATTAGCAGAAGCACCTAGTCATGGAGAATCAGTTATTGATTATGATGCCTCTTCTAATGGTGCAATTGCCTATTTAGCTTTGGCAAAAGAGTGGATTCGTAAATCAGGAATTTAAACCGAAAGGTTTTAACCTGCTTGATAATACAGTAAAAAAGGTAGGGAACTAAGTGGCTAAAAAACGTTCAGGGATGGGAAGTTTAGGTATTCATGCCATGATTGGCGCAAAGCAAAAATCAGATAACAGTCGCTCTGAATTCCGAATTGAGAAAGTGAGTGTAGAGTTGTTACAGCCAGGGCAATACCAGCCGAGACAGCAGTTTGATGAAGTCAGTTTAAAAGAACTATCCGACTCTATTAAAGCGCAAGGAATGGTTCAGCCTATTGTGGTACGCCGCTTGGAGACAGGAAAGTATGAAATTATTGCAGGGGAGCGACGCTGGCGAGCCTCAAAGCTAGCAGGTCTAGACAAGGTACCTGTGATTATTAGGCAAGCTGACAGTCAAGCAACTTTAGCGATGGCATTAATTGAAAATATACAGCGAGAAGACTTAAACCCGATTGAAACAGCAATAGGGCTCAAACGCTTGTTAAAAGAGTTTGATTTAACACAGCAAGCCGTTGCCGATGCCGTTGGTCGTTCCAGAGCAGCGGTGTCTAATTTATTAAGGCTACTTAAGCTTCCTAAGAGTATTCAGAAAGAGTTGCATTCGGGAAAAATTAGCATGGGGCATGCACGAGCAATTATCAGCTTGCCTGAAAGTGTTCAAAAGGATCTCATTAAAAAAAGTATTGATAAATCTTGGTCTGTTCGAGAGGTTGAGGAGGCCGTTCAAAGACGATTGATTCCAAAAAAAATCATTAAAGAAGTTAAGGAAAAGTCCATTCCTGATATGGAAGATGTTAGAAAGCACGAAGAATTTTTAGCTCAAAAAATATCAATGAGCGTTAAAATTAGTCATAAAGTAACAGGTCAAGGAAAGGTTGAAATTAGTTACAATGATCTTTCTGAATTAAAGCGCTTGATGGAGTTGTTTTAGAATTGTAGGTTAAGGGGTAGATAGTGTGTTTTTAAAGCTAAAAATTACACGATCTTGTTCTTTATTTTATTAGGGATTAAAAAAGAAAAAAATTGAACAATATTCCCTAGCTTTTATGGCTATAAAATATTATTATGTCCGCCCATTTAGCTTGAACTTAAGTTCACTAGAACGTATCATTAGCAGAGTTTGCCAACAGATGACTAAGCCAAATCAAAAAGACAGTGCGCCGAAGCATATTATCGCACCGAGTCCAGTGGCGAATTATTTGCTTATTGGTGCAGGAAGTATGTTTACAGCTACAGTCATCGCCGGTTTTATTGTTGGTTATATGCTGGACTATCTTTTTGGCACTATGCCTATCTTCTTTTTAGCGTGTGGGGTGCTAGGCTTTATCGGAGGTGCGCAAAAAGTACGTCTTCTAACAAGAAGATTGGATCAACAAGCTACTCAGAAAATAAAAGATGAGTCAAATGTTGAGTAAAGTGTTTAAAATTCAATCGGTTATTGGCTTGGTTGTGGTTGGGGTTTATGCTGTGATAGGGCTTGATTTAGCGATCGGTGCAGCGTATGGTTTTTTTGTTGGAATGATGAATGTATTAATGTTGAGCTTTACTTTTGGTAAAGCAAATCAACGCGCAGAAGAAGATCCAAAAGCCGGAATACTGATTTTATATATGAGTGCAGTGATTAGATTTGTTCTATTGGCTGTGTTATTTATTG
>WFQP01000106.1 GCA_015487015.1 Thiomicrorhabdus sp. | reverse complement strand
GTTTAAAGCATTTATGTTTTTGGGTATCTGAGGATGAGGAATGTGATGAGGTTATTCGCTTAATATAGTAAAACAGCTCCGCCAGGAGATTGGCGTTCGGCACCGATGGCTAAGGTATTACTATCACTGGATAAGCTTACGGAATAGCCCAAACGCCCACTTTCGATAGTGATATTTTTAATATACGCTTGTTGTGTCCAGTTGCTCGCATTACGTTTAAAGACATAAACAGCCCCTGCATTACTGGTGCTATTATCTGCTTGGTTACCATTCAATCCAGTGGCATTGCTGTCTTCAATGTAAGCTCCAACCGCAAGGGTATCCCCATTATTAGAGAGCGTTAAACTCCAACCAAAGGTGTCGGATGTGTCTGTATTGCTGGCCTTTATAAAGGCTTGTTGTACCCAAGTTGCGCCTTGTTGTACAAATACATAAGCCGCTCCTGAGTTGGAGGCCGCATTATCCGTTTCACTTCCATTGATGCCTATTGCACTGCTGTCATTATTGTATGCGCCTACGGCTAGAGTGGTCGCATCGCCTGATAAAGAGAGATTAAAACCAAAATAGTCGAAGGTATCAGGGCTACTGGCTTTGATGTAGTGTTGTTGTGTCCAGAGTGTACCTGAACGAGTAAACAGGTAGACCGCGCCAGAATATTTACGTCCATCATCATTTTGATTACCATCAACACCTGAAGCACTGCTTCGTTCACGATAGGCGCCAATGGCGAGGGTATTGCCATCTTGAGATAGGCTGACCGTACCAAAGCGATCTTCTAATCCTGTGTTACTGGCTTTAATGTAAGCCTCTTGTACCCAAGTGCTTGTAATCAATTTATAAAGGTAAACCGCACCTGATTGACTTAAGCTATTATCGGCCTCGTTGCCATTAATGCCGGTGGCACTGCTACTTTCTCGATAGGCGCCTATAGCGAGAGTTGTACCATCTCCTGATAGGCTCACTTTTTCACCAAAATAGTCACCAGCATCGGTATTGCTTGCTTTAATGTAAGCGTGTTGTGCCCAAGAGTTGCTCGTGCGCGTAAACACATAGGCCGCTCCTGAATCCGTGGCGCTGTTATCCAGAGAGTTGTTATTGACTCCTGTTGCATTACTGTCTTCTAAGTAAGCGCCTACAGCAAGTGTATTCCCATCATTTGATAGGCTGACTGCTGTACCAAAGTAGTCTTCTAAATCGGTGTTACTGGCTTTAATATAAGCTTGTTGTGTCCAGTTGAGTCCGTTACGAATAAAAATATAAACCGCACCAGATTGGAGTGCTTTGTTGTTATCGCCACTGCCATTTATGCCCGTGGTAATGCTGTCCTCTCTTGGGGCGCCTACGGCTAAGGTGGTTCCATCGCTGGATAAACTCACACTTGTTCCAAGTCGGTCGCCTGTACCATTATTATTGGAGGTAAGTTCTCCAATACTGTCAACAAGGTTTCCTATGACACTAATGGGGCTTGAATCGGTACAGCCAACAGGATTGCAACTTTGCAAAATATATTGAGCATTGAGTCGCTGATAAAGTGGAACGATTTCTGTGATGGTTTGAATGTTAGAAAGAATATCCATACCGAGTTGAGAAAAGCCTGAGACACCATCTTGGTTTTCTAATAAGCGATAAAAGGTGGCATCATGCACATCCAGCCAGTCAAATTGAAATCCTTTTGTTGAGGTAAAGCTAAGAGAGGGGATGGCTGCAATGGCGGGGGCATTTGCATAGACAACAGTTATGTTTTGTGTAGCAGTGGCGGTGTTTCCTGCTGCATCGGTTGATGTATAGGTTACAACGGTTGTACCAATTGGGAATAGAGTCGGGGCATCATGGGTAATGGGGGTTATGCCATCTACCAAGTCATTGGCGGTTGCTAGACCAATAAAACCACTGACAGGATTACCATCGGGTGATTCAAATTGAATGTCTGTAGGTGGCGTAAGGATCGGTGGTGTTGAATCTAAAATCAGTACTTGTTGCGTGGCGGTTGCTATATTTCCTGCAAGATCGGTAGCGGTATAAGTAATGATGGTTACGCCAAGAGAAAAATATTCTGGCGCATCATTTAGAACGTTGACGGTGCTATCTGCCGAGTCAATGGCTGTAGCAGTACCTAAAAAAATAGGGGTTTCTAAGCCTGTGGCTTCAGCGGTAATGTCATCTGGAATATCTAAGACAGGAGCGGTTTGATCAGGCACGCTTTCTATTGGATTGGCGTAGTTATTACCCTCTGAACAAGCACTTAAAAGGGCGTTGCATAATAGAATGAAACCGAGAGTTTTAAGTATTTTATATAGCAAGTCATTCATCAATCAAATAGAGGGGGTGTAAGTGTTTATTCAGTCATTATACTGTTTTTTGCGTCGAAGTCGTGCTTGCTTCGAGGAGTTCTAGGTAACTTGTTGTAATTTTTAATAATTTTATTTGACTTTATTCAATGTTTTTACTTCTTTCGACGAGTTTGTATTGATCTCCCAGCTTTTTCCTCGAGTGGTTTTTCAGGCCAACGGTGTCTGCGGTATTTTCCGCGCATCTCTTTGGCCACTTCAATGTAGGAGTTTTGCCAAAAATGGGCTAAATCCGAGGTGATTTGAATGGGTCTTCGTGCAGGGGAGAGAAGCTCAAAAGTGAGTGAAACTTTTCCATTGGCTAACGAGGGAGATTGGATTTCACCAAAGAGTTCTTGCAGTTGAATCGCCACATAAGGAGGCTTGTGAAGCGAGTATTGAATGGATACCTTTTTTTGAGAGGGCGCCACATAAGTCGTAGGTGCTTCTTTCTCAAGGGTATTGAGCTGTTCAAATGTGAGGCGAGCTTTTAATAAACTGAGTAGTTCTAATTTAGTTAAGTCATGCCATTTTCGGATGTGTATTAAATAGGGCGCGCACCATTGATCAAAATCGTCGATTAATTGGGCTTCTGAAAATATTTCGTATTCGGGTAAATATTGAGCCAGCCAGCGTACTCGATTGAGCCAATCAAGAGAGGTTTGATTCCATGGAAGTTGTTTTAATCCTGAGGCTTTTAGGGTTTGGATTAAACAGGTTTGAATTTGTTGTGGGCTAAGGGTCTGAATCACCGACTCTTGCAGTGTTAACGCGCCTAATTTTAGGGTTTTAGTGCCTTGGATACGTTGTTTTTGGGCATCAAAAGTAACGTGATTGTGCTCTGTTATTTGAGGTTTAAAAAGTGCCGTAATTTCGGGAAGTGTGATGGCACAGGCCATAAAGGCTTGCCCCTCTCTGCGCTGTCCATCTAAGTGTGCGATGACCAGCCAAGGTGATTGCGTAAGTGGATCGTACTCTTTTAATAAAGCCCCTTTGCCATTACTGAGTTGATAGCGGTGGTCAAGGCGTGAACGACGTTTTGCAATTCGATCAGGGTAGGCCAATGCGATTAATTGACCGATTGAAGTGCTTTCAGGAAGAGGGGGGGGAGAAACTTTTGAAATAGATGCTTTGGGTGGCATATTAAGCAACGTCTTGTGCCATTTAGCACTGTTTTTAAGAGCTTCTTTGGCAGCATTAGAAATAATAGGGGTAGTTTTAAGAGCGTATTGGGGGCTTTCTCGATACCGCTGTAAGGCTTGAAGGCGGTCTTCAATGTTAATACTGTGATGGGTCTCTCTACTGTTTTTAAAGAGATCACGTTCACTTAAAATGGCCGCTAAATCACACGCATTTTTTTGTAAATTTTTTGGGGCGCTTAACAGCATATTTGCCAAACGGGAAGAGAGCCCTAACTGGGTGGCTAAGCTTCCTTTGTTTGTAATATGACCCTTGGTATTTAAAAACTCCAGTTGAATCAGTAACTGTTTAGCAATTTCATAATGCGCTTTTGGGGGCGGGGTGAGCCAGCGTAAATGGTAGGGAGATGACTCTCCCCACATGGCGACCTCTAAAGTTAAATCCCCCAAATCAGAGGTAAGAATGGCTTCAGTTTCAAAGTCGGGTTTTTGTTGTTGTTCTGACTCTGTCCATAATCGATAGGCGTGCCCTTCCGATAATCTTCCCGCTCGGCCTGCCCGTTGTTTGGCCGAGGCTTTGGATATTTTTTGCGTTACCATACGAGTCATGCCACTGCTGGAATCATAAAGTGCTTTACGCACTAAGCCACTGTCAATGACACAATCAATTCCTTCAATGGTTAAGCTGGTTTCGGCAATGTTGGTAGAAAAAATTATTTTACGACGACCGCTTGAGTCTTTTTGCAGTACGGCACTTTGCGCTTCAGCCGATAAGCTGCCATACAGGGGCAGTAAAGAGAATTGTTGTGCACTGAGTAACTCAGAAGCATGGCGCATGGCGATCATAATCTCTTTTTGCCCAGGTAAAAAAATCAAGCAATCTTGGCGGTGATCTTTGGCTACGTTGCTCAATATTGCTATGAGTGTTTTATAAGGCTCGTCATACAGGTTTTGGTTAATGCTGTTAGGTAGATAATGGCTGTGAACAGGAAAGCTACGACCAGGGCATTGTATCACGGGTGCTGGGGCTAAAAATTTACTGAGTGAGTCGCTTTCAAGGGTGGCAGACATCAGTAAAATTTTTAAGTCTTCACGCAACTCTGACTGGCACTCTAGGCTGAGTGCTAGTGCTAGGTCGCCCTCCAAAGCACGTTCATGAAATTCATCAAAAATAATTAAGCCAACGCCCGATAACTCGGGATCTTGCTGAATGCGTCGTATCAGTACGCCTTCGGTCATAATTTCGAGTTGTGTATGTGAGGAAATTTTTCGGTCATTACGCACTTGATAACCAATGTGTTGTCCTACTTTTTCACCTAATTGAGCGGCTAAAAAAGTAGCCAAAGCTCTTACAGCAAGACGGCGAGGCTCTAATAAAATGATTTTTTGCCCCGTCAGCCAAGGTGCGTTCATTAGGTGAAGTGGCACTTGAGTTGATTTTCCCGCTCCAGGTTCCGCTTGTAAAATACAGCGTTGATTTTGGGTGAGGGTGTTTTGGATGGTTGGTAGCAGTGCTTGAATAGGTAAGGTAGATGAAGGCATGTTGGTTATTATAAAGCCCTACCAAGAAGAATAGGGGGGGGAAAGAAACTTTTGATAGTTTTATTTTACTTTCATCATTTAAAGGTTTTTAAAAATTGTTTTTCATATTTTCGGGTTAAGACGATTGAAATTGCTTTACGATAAAAATAAATAAAGAGAGAAATATTATGAACCATGATCAACGAGTTAAGCTGGAAAGAGTTCAGCTTTTATATCAACAGTCTCCTGGGTTACTGGTTGGGTTATTTTTTGCCGGGACGGCGATATTTTTGTTTGTACTTTTAGAGCAAAACGAGCTTCATTCAAATGTCTTATACGGATGGTATATTGCTTTAATTTTTTTAATAGTGGTTAGGTTTATTTTATATAGGATTTTTCAAAAAGTTGAAAAAAAAGAGCTCTATTTAACAAAGTGGATTGTACTTTTTTCATTAATGGTCACTCTATCTGGCTCTCTTATTGGCGTGTCTTCTGTATTGTTTTTAGATTTTACAAATCCTTTTTCAATTGTTTTTTTAACCATTATTATTTTTGGAACCTTTTCGGGCAGTATGGGCGCGTTATCTAATTTTAGGCTTATTTATTATCTTTATGGTTTGTTAACGGTCGTGCCATTAGCCCTCTTGTTTTATATTGAGGGCAATGAGTTTACATACATGTCATTTTTATTGGGCATTTTTTTAGCGGCACATTTTTTTTTCGCGAACAATATTTATAAAAACATTGAGGATTCTATTCGCCGAAAATTTTTAAATGAAGAGTTAATTAAAAAATTAGAAAAACAGACGCTTATTGCAGAAAGGGCTAGTCTTGATAAATCACGGTTTCTTGCGGCAACCAGTCATGATTTGCGCCAACCTTTACACTCCTTAAGTCTATTTTTAGCAGTTTTAAACGCTAAATTAACCACCGATGAGCAAAAACAAATTTTAAAAAAATCACAGCGCTCACAAGAGGTGCTAAGTAGCCAGCTAAATTCGATTATTGAAATAACTCAGATGGATGCAGGTGAAACGATATTAAATTCAACGGGATTTTGGTTGAAGCTCTTTTTAGAAGAAATTATTGAAGAGTTTTCATTATTAGCCCTTCAAAAAAATATTCGATTAAAAATGCGATTAATGGATTGTTATGTTTACTATGATGCCGTTTTATTAGCCAGAGTGGTGCGAAATTTAATTTCTAATATCATTCAACACTGTCCTAACTCTACGTTATTGGTTGCGACAAGAAAGCGAGGGGATGCTGTCGATATTTACTTTATGGACAGTGGTCCAGGTATTTCTGAAAAAAATCAAAAGCATATTTTTTCGGAGTTTTTTCAATTAAATAATGCCGAAAGAGACCGAAATAAAGGGTTAGGACTTGGGTTAGCGATTGTTAAACGATTGGTTGAGTTATTAGACATTTCTATTGATCTAAAAAGCCAATTGAATAAAGGGACGTGTTTTAAACTTGGGTTAAAACAACACGCATTGCAAGCCGATTTGGTGAACTTGCCAGAGCCATTAGGCTATGAAGAGATGGCGATAAACGTTATTTCAGAGACTAAAAGCTTGTTCATTGTTGTCGTTGATGATGATATTGATATTTTGGAAGCGATGGGGGCTATTCTAAAAATGTGGCATCATGAGGTTTTATTAGCCCCAAGTTTAGATGTTTTGATGGATAAATTAAATCAGAATACTTACCTTGTACCTGATTTATTGATAGTGGATTATCGATTAACAGAAAATAAAACAGGAATTGATGTGGTGAACCGAGTAAGGCACTTTTTTAATACAGAAATTCCTGCAACGATTATTTCGGGTGATACTACGTTGGGTCTGGAAGACATTGTGGATATTGAGAAAACAGATGTTTTTTATAAGCCTATTTCAGAAGCTACGTTAAAAATGATTTTAAGAAATAGTTAAGAGAGTTTAATACTAACTAAAGTTAGTATTAAGGGAAAAAATGGCATGGTAAAATGAGTTACCCAAAAACTTTGGAAAGCAAGTGGTGAAGTTATTAATTTGTGATGATCATGAGCTGTATCGAGAGGGCTTAAAGCTTTTAATTAAGGATCACTTTGTCAGTCAAAGTGTGCAAATTGATGAAGCCATTAATATTGTTCAAGTTTATCGAGCCATTGAACAGCACGAATATCAATTCATTTTATTGGATTTATCAATGCCGGGTTCTAAAGGTGTTTTAGAAGTGTCTGAGGTGATGAAAAGAACCATGGCTCCTGTTGTTGTTATTTCAGCAGACAGTCGGCCTCAAACAATTAACTTAGCCTGTGAACAAGGGGCACAAGGGTATATTTTAAAAACAGAACCTTCCCATGAGTTACTGGCTTCATTGGAAAAAATTATACAAGGGAAAAGATGTTTTCCTAAAAATGTACTCTCTCCTAAATGTTTAATTCTGCACCATTTTTCAAAACGACAGTTTTCGGTTTTACACTGTCTTATTGAAGGCGATAGCAATAAAGAAATTGCAAAGAAACTTTTTTTAAGTGAGGGTACGGTAAAACAATACGTGAGTTCTATTTTAGTGGTGCTGGGTGTTGATAATAGAACACAAGCGGCCATTAAAGGGGCTGAAATGATTCATGATAGAAGCTTGTAATAAGTATCGTGCTAAAAACGCCTCGATAGATGAATAAATAGGGACGCTACCCTTAAAAAACAGTTTTGGCATAGAATTTACCCTCCGCCTTCGTTTCTAATCATCATCCGATAATTCCAATAAATCCGCATTACCACCCACCGCAGAAATATTATTGGTAATGGTTTTTTCGATAAGAAATTGTCTTAAGTAGCCCGGGCCGCCAGCCTTCGGGCCTGTTCCTGATAAACCCATACCGCCGAAGGGTTGTACGCCTACCACTGCGCCGATCATGTTACGGTTGATGTAACAGTTACCCGCTTGAATTTTAGAGGCCACATGTTTTATGGTTTCATCAATGCGAGAGTGTATACCTGTGGTCAGGCCGTAGCCCGTGCCGTTGATGGCATTAATCACTTGATCTAATTCATTGGCTTTGAATCGTATTACATGTAAAAAGGGGCCAAATATCTCTTGCTCTAATACTTCAATATCTCTAATCTCAACCGCTTGTGGTGCAAAATAATGGCCATTGATTTTGGGTTCTGCCAAGGCTTTAATGGGGGTGGCGTTCTGTTCCATTTGGGCTTTATGGTTTTGTAATATCTTCAAAGCCTTTTTATTAATCACTGGGCCGACATCTGTTGAAAACAGTTGTGGATTCCCAATACTTAATTCATCCATTGCCCCTTTCAACATGTGAATCACTTTATCCGCCACGTCGTCTTGAATAAACAGGACACGTAAGGCCGAGCAGCGTTGGCCTGCGCTTAAAAAAGCGGAGTTAATCACGTCTTTAACCAACTGTTCTGGTAGGCAGGATGAATCGGCAATCATGCAGTTTTGTCCACCTGTTTCGGCAATTAAGGTGGCAATCGAAGCATTTTTTCGACTGGCTAAATGGAGGTTAATGGTTTGTGCCGTTTGGGTTGATCCAGTAAAGACCACGCCAGTGACAGCATTGCTTTGACACAACTGATTCCCAATTTGACTACCAGACCCCAATACCAATTGAAACACCTTTTTTGGAATGCCTGATTGGTGTATTAATTGGGCGGTAAAGTGTGCGATTAAACTGGTGGATTCGGCTGGTTTTGCAATTACACAGTTTCCTGTAACCAATGCGGCCACAATTTGACCCACATAAATTGCTAAGGGAAAGTTCCATGGGCTGATGCAGATAAATAGCCCTTTGCCTTGATGGTATAAATAATTACTCTCTCCTGTGGGGCCGGGCATTTTTTCACCTTTGGCACACAGCTCAATGGCTTGATGGGCGTAATAACGGCAAAAGTCCACCGCTTCACGTAACTCTGCAATGCAGTCGTTTAAGGTTTTACCCGCTTCGTTTTGTAATAAATAAATCAGTGTGTGGCTGTTTTTCTCCATTAAATCCGCGAGTTGCCACAAGCATTCCGATTTGATAGCAACCGCTTGATCACGCCATTCAGGGAATACATTTTGAGCATTTTGTAGCGCCAAATCAATCTCTTCGGTGTGTGCACGCTGGTAGGTTCCCACCGTAATATCTAAGTTGGCAGGTGAATGTACTTCAATTAAAGCCATTGGCTCAAGTTCAAGTGCTTCGGAGTCAGGAACCAAGCTGGTGGCCTGATGCGTTAGGGAAGACTCTGCTTTAACTTGGTTGAGCAAGGTCTCCACTGTATGCATGTCCGCTAAATTAACACCGGCTGAATTGATTCGACTGGCACCGTAAATCTCTTTCGGTAAAGGCAGTTTTGGGTGTTTATGCATGGGATGCTTTCTGACCTTGTCAATTGGGTCTTGGGTGATGGCATCAACCTCTAACGTTAAATCGGTCAGGCGGTTTACAAAAGAGGTATTGGCGCCATTTTCAAGTAAACGTCTGACCAAGTAGGGTAGCAGGTCTTCATGTGAACCAACGGGCGCATAGATACGGCAAGGTCTATTCAGGCCTTTTTCACTGATCGCTTGAGCATGCAGTGCTTGACCCATGCCATGTAACCGTTGGAATTCATACCCCCCCTGTTCACCAGCCAGAACTTTGATGGAGGCGACCGTGTTGGCATTGTGCGTTGCAAATTGAGGGTAGAAGCGGACGCGGTTATTCAATAAAAACCGTGCACATGCCTGATAGGATAGATCGGTATTGGCTTTTCGCGTGAGCACGGGGTAGTGCTCTAAACCTTGCTCTTGAGCACGTTTAATTTCAGTATCCCAGTAAGCGCCTTTGACCAAGCGGATAGGGATGACTCTTTGGTGGATATCATATTGATCCGCTAACCACTCCAAGACTTTGAGTGCGCGTTTTTGATAGGCTTGAACCACTAAGCCAAAGCCTTGATAATCGGTTAATTTTGTATAAACGGCTTCAAATACTTTTAAAGAGATCTCTAGTCGCTCGGCTTCTTCGGCATCAATGGTCAGCGCCACATTGAATTTTTTGGCATGGTTCGCAATGGTCAATACCCTAGGGACTAACTCTTTGATAATTCGTTCTACATTCGCCACTTCATACCTTGGATGCAGGGCTGATAATTTGATGGATAGGCTGGAGGCATCATGGATGTGTTTCTTCTGGTTCGACTCCGCAATACTTGAAATAGAGCACATATAGGCCTCAAAATAGCGATCCGCATCCTCTTGGGTCAAAGCTGATTCACCCAGCATATCGTATGAGTAACGATACCGTTTAAAGTCCTCTTTATTAGAACGCTTGATGGCTTCTTTGATGGTACGTCCCATAACAAAGTGCTTGCCCATCATCTGCATGGCATGGTGAACACCTTGACGAATCACAGGCTCGCCTGTTTTATTGATGAATTTATCCAAAGCACGTTTCATCGCCCCTTTGTTTTCATCGGTATCAATAATTTTGCCCGTCAGCATCAAACCCCAAGTGGAGGCGTTCACAAACAGTAAATCACTTTTGCCTAAATGAGATTTCCAGTCTGCTTCAAGAATTTTGTCCTTAATGAGTTTGTCTACGGTGGCCTTATCTGGAATGCGCAATAAAGCCTCCGCCAAACACATTAATAAAATGCCCTCTTTGGATGATAAATCATACTCTTTCATAAAAGCATCTACGCCATCCATGTCATCTATTTTAGCCCGCACATTCTCCACCAGCAGGGTTGCTAACTCCTTTATTTGTTGACGTTTTTCCGTGCCAGGATTCGCGTAATCTAACAGCTGATTTACCCAGATTTCTTCATCGATTAAATAGTACTCAGAAAAAGGCAGGGTGCTGGTGGTCATATTGGTTTCCAGTAAAGTTGAATAGGTTGGATCGATTATAGTTCTTAACTCTTACATAGAGAATACATTTTATGTAAGGGATAGGGGGGGGAAATTTATGTAGACTCTAGCTTGCTTCTTGCTTCTTGCTTCTTGTTGCGCATCGCGCAATGTTCTATATTTAGACAATGATAAAATCATTTAAGCATAAAGGTTTTCAAAAAGTTTACGAAATAGGGAGTTCTGCTGGCATACAGAGCAGTCATAAGAATAAGCTTGGTATGATCTTAGTGGCGCTTGAAGTATCGCATGAAATAGAAGATATGTATGTGTACTGGGTTGTAAAAAACAAAGGTACTCCAAACCTAAAAAACCACCGTTTCAGGTGGTTTTTGGATTTGGAAGAGTTTTTTAATTAACTCAATTCAGCACGCAAGATTTTAGCCGCATCCACCATGTGGCGTAAAGCAGGCTCAGTCTCTTTCCAACCGCGGGTTTTAAGGCCGCAATCTGGGTTGACCCATAGACGCTCAACGGGGATATTTTTAACCGCTTTACGAATTAAGTTCACCATGGATTCGGTCTCTGGAATATTGGGTGAGTGAATGTCATATACCCCTGGTCCAATTTCATTCGGGTACTCAAAGTCCACAAACGCTTGCAGCAATTTCATGTGCGATTTTGAGGTCTCAATGGTAATCACATCGGCATCCATCGCGGCCACGGCTTCAATAATGTCATTAAACTCGGAATAACACATGTGGGTGTGAATTTGTGTGGCATCTTGCACAGCCGAAGTGGTGAGTTTAAACGCATTTACCGCCCACGTTAAATAAGCGTCCCAGTCTTGCTGTTTAAGGGGCAACCCTTCACGTAACGCCGCCTCATCAATTTGAATCATGTGAATGCCAGCGGCTTCTAAATCCAATACTTCGTCACGCAAGGCCAGTGCAATTTGCTGACAGGTGACCTCTCTTGGTTGATCGTCCCGCACAAACGACCACTGCAACATGGTGACAGGCCCCGTTAACATGCCCTTCATGATTTTATCGGTTTGTGCTTGTGCGTATTTAGACCAAAAAACCGTCATAGCTTCTGGGCGAGAAACATCGCCAAAAATAATGGGAGGTTTCACACAACGAGAACCGTAAGACTGCACCCAACCAAACTGGGTAAAAGCATAGCCATCCAGTTGTTCACCAAAATATTCCACCATGTCGTTACGCTCTGGCTCGCCGTGTACAAAGACATCAATGCCAATCTCTTCTTGACGTTTGACCACATCATCAATTTCAGCCTGCATCGCTTTAATGTAATCGCTTTCGCTCAGTTCGCCTTTTTTCCAGTCACGACGTGCTTGGCGAATTTCAGCCGTTTGTGGAAAAGAGCCAATGGTCGTGGTGGGCAACAAAGGAAGGTTAAAACGCGCTTTTTGAGGCGCAACACGTTCTGCATAGCTGGACGAACGTTCTAAATTGTAGCTCTCCAGTTTGGCTAATTTGGCTTGCACAGTTGGGTTGTGCACCCGTTTTGATTGACGACGTTGCTCAATAGTTTTTTGATTAATGGCAAGCAAAAGATCCGAACCACTGCTGTTGCTTAAAATAGCCGCAAAGTCATTGAGTTCGCTTAGTTTTTGCTTGGCAAAGGCTAAATAATCACGCAGTTCGCTGTCTAAATTTCTTTCAGAATCCAAATCAACTGGCACATGCAATAACGAGCAACTTGGCGCAAGCCACAGATTGTCTTGCCATTTATCAAACGCCGTTTGTGCAACGTTTTTAGCGTTGGCAAAATCGGTTTTCCAAATATTACGCCCATCAATCAAACCAAGTGAAAGCACCTTGTCTGCTGAGAACTGTTTTACAATGTCACCCAATTGTGCGCCACCACGTAAGCCATCAATATGAAGTCCATCAATGGGCAGTTGGCAAACTTGTGGCAAGTTGTCGCCCAAGGTCTCAAAATAAGTGGTTAAAAGTAGCTTTAAACCACTGTTTTTCAATACCGTGTAAGCCGGTTCAAAGGCTTGTTGCCAGTCGCTAGGCAAGGTCAGTCCTAAAATAGGCTCATCCAGTTGTACCCACTCAATCCCTTGTGATTTTAAGCGAGATAACACCTCATTATAGGCCGCTAACAAGTCAGGAAGCAGCGTCAATTTATCTTGACCATACCCTTTGTCTTGCGCCAAATAAAGATAGGTTAGAGGGCCGATTAATACGGGTTTTACCGTGGCAGAAGGGCGGTCTTTAGCCACAATTTGTGCTTCGGCGACTTCATCAAATAGACGGGTATCGGTAACACAAAAAGTTTGGTTTTTATTTAACTCTGGCACAATGTAGTGATAGTTTGTATCAAACCATTTTTTCATGTCACAAGCGTAATCGGCTTTGGACTGGTGGTCGTTGTGACCATGACCCGCGCAACAACCGTGTCCATCATCACTGGGCGCTCGACCACGCGCCATACGAAAAGCGGTTTCTACATCATAAGTTTCCTGCTTAAAGCGATCAGGAATCACACCCAATAAAGTGCTCATATTCAGCATTTGATCGTAATAGGCAAAGTCGTTTACAGGCAATAATTCAATGCCCGCGTTCAGTTGTGTTTGAAAGTTTTGGTAACGAATTTCCCGTGCCGTGCTTTCTAAATCGTTTAAAGTGCTTTTACCCGCCCAGTAAGATTCCAGTGCAAATTTGAGTTCGCGCTTATCGCCAATGCGAGGGTAGCCTAAATTATGAATTTTCATGATGGTATTTCCTTTTGACCTTTTTTGGATGGATAGATGATAGAATGGCTTTAACATGAAATCAAACGAATAAATTTCAGATAAATATGAAATATATTCATGTTAGTTAAAGCAGAGTTAAAGCAGAGTTAAAGCAGAGAGGGGGGGGAGAAAATTTATGTTGGAGCTAAAACACTTAAAAACCATTCAAGCATTGGCACAAAATGGTTCGGTCAATAAGGCGGCGGATGCCTTATTTATGACCCAATCGGCATTATCACATCAAATAAAACAGCTTGAAAGCGCCTATGAACTCAAATTATTTGAACGCAAAAGCAACCCCTTAGCACTCACCTCCGCAGGCAAAACACTGTTAAAAACAGCGCAAGAAGTGTTGCCTAAATTGGCGCAAGCCGAAGCAACACTGCAAGCCTTTGCCAAAGGAGAGCAAGGGCGTTTATTTATTGGAGTAGAGTGTCACACCTGTTTTGAATGGTTGTTGCCAATGGTGCGTTTGTATCAGCAGATTTGGATGGATGTGGATTTAGACATCACTAATAG
>WFQP01000105.1 GCA_015487015.1 Thiomicrorhabdus sp. | reverse complement strand
TGGTTAACACCATAAACAAACATTGGCGTATGATCTTTAGAAGGTGCAGATTGAACCACTTTCTTAGCACCGGCGTCAATGTGCGCCTGACAAGACTCTTCGGTTAGGAAGAAACCAGTACACTCAATAACCAGATCCGCACCCACATCAGACCAAGCTAGATCTGCAGGGTTACGCTCTGCAGTAATACGAATCGTTTTACCGTTAACCACTAGGTTACCGTCAACCACCTCAACCGTACCGTCAAAACGGCCATGAACTGAATCGTATTTAAGCATATAAGCCAAATACTCAGGATCAAGCAAGTCATTGATTGCAACCACTTCAATGTTTTTAAAATCTTTTGCCGCTGCGCGGAAAGCCATACGTCCGATACGGCCGAAACCGTTAATACCAACTTTAATCGTCATTTTCTAACTCCAAAAAATTATCGAGTTCAACAAAATCAAACTCGAATTACAATAAATAATTTACTTACCTAATACCTTGTTCGCGGTAGCAACCACATTTTCAACGGTAAACCCAAACTCTTTAAACAACTGATCAGCTGGTGCAGACTCACCAAAGGTAGACATACAAACCGTTCCACCTTCTAGGCCAACATACTTATACCAACCGTCTGCAACACCCGCTTCAATCGCAACACGCTTCACGCCTGGAATTAGCACAGAATCTTTATACGCTTGATCTTGCTCATCATACGCACTGGTACAAGGCATTGAAACAATACGTACATTTGCATCCATTGCTTCAGCCGCTTCAACTGCTAGACCCACTTCAGAACCGGTTGAGATAAAGATAATATCAGGCGTACCTTCACAATCTTTCAGGACATAACCACCCTTCTCAATATTTTTCACTTGCTCAGCCGTACGAGCCATTGGCTCCAATGCTTGACGAGAGAAAATTAACGCAGTTGGTGCATCACCACGCATCATCGCAAGTTTCCATGAAACCGCAGACTCAACCGCGTCACAACCACGCCATGTTTGGAAATTCGGAATCACACGCATTGTTGCTAATTGCTCAACAGGCTGATGCGTTGGTCCATCTTCACCCAAACCAATCGAATCATGCGTATAAACATAAATCGTACCGATTTTCATCAATGCAGACATTCTTAATGCATTTCTCATAAACTCCATGAACATAAAGAACGTACCACCGAAAACTTTAAAGCCTCCGTGTAATACCATTCCGTTCATCATGTGCGCCATACCAAACTCACGAACACCCCAAGACAGGTAGTTACCGTCTGCATTTTCATGGTTAACCTTAACCATCTTAGACCAGTTCGTTAAGTTAGAACCCGTTAAATCGGCTGAACCACCAAACATTTCTGGTAATAACTCACCCAATTTTTCAATTGATTTTTGAGACGCTTGGCGTGAAGCAATTTTAGGCATCTCTTTTTGAGTTTGAGCAATAAACCCATCCATATCTACTTCAAAATTAGCTGGTAAGTCACCCGCAATACGGCGCTCATATTCAGCCGCTTCCGCAGGATACGCTGCACGATACGCTTCAAACTTCGCATTCCAAGCCGCTTCATCAGATTGACCTTGCGCCTTGTGATCCCAACCAGCATAAATTTCATCTGGAATTTCAAACGGAGCCGCTGTCCAACCAAGCTCTTTACGAGCCAATGCGATCTCTTCATCCCCTAACGGTGCACCGTGACAAGAGTAAGTGCCACACTTATTTGGAGAGCCAAAACCAATCACTGTTTTAGTACAAATCAAGGTAGGACGATCTGTAACCGACTTAGCCAACGTAATCGCCGCATCAATGGCGGCTGCATCATGCCCATCAACACTTGGAATAACATGCCAATCGTAAGAGTTAAAACGACCTGGAACACCTTTTTCCATCCAGTCACCGATGTTACCGTCGATTGAAATATCGTTGTCATCCCAGAAAGCGATCAACTTACCAAGACCTAACGTACCCGCCATCGCTGCGGCTTCATGAGAAAGTCCTTCCATCAAGCAACCGTCGCCCATAAATACATACGTATGGTGGTCTACGATTTCGTGACCAGGCTTGTTGAACTGTGCTGCTAACGTACGTTCAGCAATCGCCATACCCACCGCATTCGTCAACCCTTGACCCAAAGGTCCAGTCGTTGTTTCAATCCCTTCCGCATAACCATACTCAGGGTGACCCGCTGTTTTAGCATGCAACTGACGGAACTGTTTAATGTCCTCCATGCTCAAGTCGAAACCACTCAAATGCAACAAAGAGTACATCAGCATCGAACCATGTCCATTAGATAGGATGAAACGATCGCGATCAGCCCACTTTGAATTGGTTGGGTTGAACTTTAAGTGATCATTCCACAATACCTCAGCGATATCCGCCATACCCATTGGGGCACCAGGGTGACCCGAGTTTGCTTTCTGAACTGCATCCATGCTTAACGCACGAATTGCGTTTGCTAAATCTCTACGAGTTGCCATAAAACTTCCTCAATGTTTAAAAAATTCGGTGTTTACACGCCTTCACCTGACTTGAAGCACTTACCATCTTGATAATGCTTAAGAGGAACGACCATATAATTTGGACGAATATTCTCTCTTATATTGACCAAATCATCAAGTTTTCTTATGACTTTCTAAATAAACAACCATTCAATACCCCCTTAATTTCAATCCTTATTTGAAAAAAAAGGGCGTATTTTCGCCTTGCGGCGAATATCAAAAGGTACAAAAGTCAAAACTCTGACGAAACAGCCCTTCTTCAAAAAACTTAAGCAAAATCAATTTTTATTCGTTCTTTTTTCACTCTCTTCCAAAATTCTGCACCATGTTCATACAACGAAAGCATCGAAGGAATGACTAATAAAATTAACAACGTCGAAAACATCAGACCAAACGCAATCGCGGTTGCCATCGGAATTAAAAATTGTGCCTGAAGAGAGGTTTCAAATAATAACGGGGTCAATCCCGCAACGGTCGTAAGAGAGGTTAATAAAACCGCCCTTACTCGTTGAACAGCCGCCTCTTCAAGCGCCTCATTCACCCCCAAACCAGACTCGCGTAATCGTTTATAAAAACTCACTAAAATAATCGAGTCATTGACCACAATTCCAGATAAACCAAAAAAGCCAAACAGAGATAAAATGGTCATATCCAATCCCATCCACCAATGCCCTAAAATTGCACCAATCAACCCAAAGGGAATCGCCATCATCACCACCAAAGGCCAGCCATACGAGCTAAACACCCATGCCAAAACAATGTAAATCATCGCTAAACCAATCAACAATCCAACCTTCATATCCGCCATAGTTTCAGCTTGTCGAGCACTTTGCCCCTCAACCGAAACTGTCAACCCATACTTAAGCTCCAGCTCAGGCAAAGTGCTCGCCTCCAGCTGCTCTAGAATACGATTAGCATTGTTGACATGCTTATCCACCGTTCCAATTACATTCACCGTTAAGGCACCGTCTACATGCCGCATCACATCAAAACCTCTCTGGGTAGACCAAAAAGCCACCGAGCTCAGCGCCACTCGCTCTCCACTTGGCGTTACAATCTGCATTCGATTAATCGTTGCTAAGGTATTTTGCTCCACACGAGGAAACTGCACCCTCACCTCAACTTCATCTTCCGCATCGGTAAAAATTTGTACCAATCGTCCTGAGAAAGCATCCGATAGCTGTCGACCTAATGAAGCATACGTTAACCCTAACGCCTTTCCTTGCGGTGTTAACTGATAAATCAGCTGATCTCGACCATACGGCAAATCATCTCGAATACCACTGACACCTGGTATTTGCGTCAATACTTCCTGTAAGTCCAAAGAGGCTTGCTTTAATAACATGGGGTCCGCCCCCGACAGACGTAAATCGACATCACTCCCAGGGGGGCCACTTTTAGGCGATTCAATACTCAACACATCCAGCCCTGGAACCAAACCAGCCTTTTCCTGCCAGACCCGAATAAACTCCGCATTACGAGTCGCACGCTGATCGCCCTCAACCAACTCCACATTCACTGAACCAAAATTGGCCCCCGACTGTTGATTGGTTTTATTGTAATTTACGGTCGATACACGAATAATATTAGGCTCCAACTCGGCTTCGGTATCCAGTAATGCCTGATGCAAACGTTCAATATAACGTGCCGAAACCTCCGCAGGGGTCCCCGCAACAAAACGTGCTTCAGCAAACAGTTTGGTCGATTCCGGTGATGGAAAAAAGACAAACCCTAAGCGCCCACCTGCAAGTAAACCCACTACAAAAATCATTAATGCCAACGTGGTTGCAATCGTCACCCCACGATGCACTAAAACCCAGCGAATAACCGCTCGAAACTGATGGTGACGTAAGTGATCGATGCCCGAATCCAAGCGGTAACGAAGAGAACCAGGTTCTGCACGCTTTACCCCACTGAGTGCATGGCGAAGATGCCCTGGTAAAATCACAAAGCTCTCAATCAAAGAAGCAAAAATAACCGCAATAATCACCAAGGGGATAGCAAATAAAATATTCCCCATTTCGCCCCCAATCATCATCAGTGGTAAAAAGGCACCCACCGTTGTTAACGAGGAGGCCATAACAGGGGCTAGCATACGATGCGCGCCACCCTCTGCCGCTTGCAAAGGAGGCTCACCACATTCATGGTGCGCCAGAGCATCCTCTCCCACCACGATCGCATCATCCACAATAATACCCAGCGCCATAATCAGCCCAAACATGCTCACCATATTGATGCTGCCACCCGCCAAATACATAATCATCAACGTGGCTGCAAATGAAACAGGAATACCTACTGCAACCCAAAAAGCAACTCGACCATTCATAAACAGATACAAGATCAAGACCACTAAAATTAAACCACCAATACCATTATTCACCAACAGCATAATACGCTGCTTAACCAGCGACCACTTCTCATCATAGACCACCAAATGCATTCCATCTGGCAGGGTTGGTTCCACCTCCTCTAGCCACTCCATTAAAATACGGGATGACTTCAACGTGTCACCACTTTCTGCTCGCTGCAACTGCATTTGAATAGCAGGAAATCCATCCACAATCAAATATGGTGCATTTTTTCTAGCCCTGCGCTCAACCGTTGCGACCTCTCCCAGCGTGATATTTTCAGAAGCACTCATCACCAACGGCATTTGACTAAACTCCAAAGCCGTTCTTTTTTGCTCTAACGCTCGTAAATCTCGAACACTGTCATCATCCCCCACAGACCCTGCAGGGATATCCTGACTCATCCCTGCAACCAGTGATCCCACCTGCTCTAAGGAGAGATTAAATTGCTCCAATTTGTGCTGAGACAGCTCAACTGACATCTCCTCTTCAGGCAACCCCTCAAAGGTAATTTTATCAATGCCTCGATTCAGTAAATCACGCTCAAATGATCGAACCATTGAACGCATTTCATCTACCTCTGCATGCTCACCAATTAACAAAATTTTAGCGATGGGCTCATAAGTAACAATTCGTTTAATCACAGGCTTTCGAGCATCTTGAGGTAAGTTTCGCAACTCACTCATTCGCTGATTGATTTGATCCACCGCCTCAATCATATCTGTTCCCTCTTTAAATTTAAGAGTAACAACAGACAATCCTAAAGAGGAGGTGGAGGTCATCTCATCCAACCCATCTAAATTACGTAACACACGCTCAGCAGGATTGGTAATACTCACCTCCACATCCTGTGCATTCGCATTTGGCCACACCACTCTCACTGAAGCATAATCCAATTCAAATGTTGGAAAAAACTGAACATTCAACTTAAATAACGCCACCACGCCTGCCAGCAACATTACCAACATTAATAAATTAGGTGCTACTTTATGGCGTGCAAATAAGCCAATAACTCCCCGAGACTTAAACGGTTTCTCTTTCACACGAACATCCTGATCGTCCGCATCAACCGTTGTCGTCAAGTTTTTAGAATCACTCTTATTTGTGATTGTCGGCTGGCTCATTCTTTCACCTCAGACACCTTAAGCCCTGTCATCGCATTGGGTAAATGGGTCACACAAACTTTTGCACCTTCCGCCACATTCGAACCACCTGAGTTTATATCAACCAACGCCCAAAGTTTACCGTCACGCAGCACTTCACCCAACACCTCAACTTCTTGAGCCTGAAGCCGCCCCTCTTGAATCAGATAAATCTTATTTTGACCATATAACGCACGGTATGGAATGGCAACCACCTTGCTCAATCGCTCCCCCTCTAAGTCAACCTCCATCAAATCACCCGGTCGAATCTGATCCAATGCTTTAGGCAAAGTGAAAAAAGCATCCAACCCACTGGTCACCGCCTCTCCCGCCAAGCGAGACAGAGGTAGCAAGGTCACTTCATTGTTCAATTGATAACGCGCTTTTAGTGTCACACTGTTTTTAATGGCCTGCTGAACTTGGGGTAAAATGGTCACGGGTAACTTCGTTCTTAACTCCAGTGAGTCTAAGCCATAAAAACTCACCAATACCGTTCCTATGTTTACACGAGATCCTTCACTCACGGGGACTTTTGTTATACGCAAATCATAAGGTGCAACCACTCTCCCACGCTGTTTATTCAATCGAGCCTGAGTTAACTTTGACTTCGCTTTCAACAATTGCGCTTGAATTTGTTTACTTTTTCCCCCCCCCTCTTCAACAGCAAGCTCCGCACCCACCACAATGTATTCCTGACGCACTAAAGCCTCTTTTACCTGATCCAGGTCCGACTGCGACGCCAGCTCTTTTTGAATCAACTGTACCGTTCGTTTTACATTTGTTTGCTTCAGCTGCAAAACACTATTTTCGTGAGCCAATCGTTTTTTATTCGCCTTATCCAATAAAACTTGTAACGCAACTTGCGCCTTCGCATCCGCCACATCCGCTTGTGCTTGTTGCAACGGAATATCCAAATCAGCCAAACTCATCGAAACTAATGGTTCACCTGCCTTAACACGCTGCCCCTCTTTAACCCAAACTTTTTCAACAACCCCCGAAACAGGCGCTGCCGAATGCACCAACGAAAATGACTCCACCTGACCATACAAGCGCTGCACTGGCGATAAATCCTCAAACACCACAGGCATCGATGCTACCAACCATACTTTTTCCTTCACCTCGACAGGCGTCTGAACAGGTTTTGTTGCCGTTAAATACCAAAATAAAAACACCCCAACTAAAATAATTAAAACGGGAAATAAAATGACCTTAAAACGAACAACCATTTAAAACTCCTAAAACCTATAAAGAGAGAGGGGGGGGGAAATTTATCTAATTTTTCAAAAAAACACACGACTTAATGCATGACTCGATAACTTGCATCTAATTCATTTATCACTATAATGAATTAAATAAGAAAATACTAATATAAATTAATATTAAACCCTAACCCTCAAAGAGCAAGGAGAGCACCTCATGAAGCACCTCTTTATCACAACCAGCCTACTCACCTGTTTAGCACTGCCTTTCAGCACATTTGCACAAAGTAGTAGTACCGAACAACTAGACCAAGAAGCCCGTAATATCGCCAAACAATTTTTAGCACAACTCAAGCCTGAGCTGCAAAAAAGCATGAAAAGTGATGGCCCTGCTAAGACCGTTGCCTTTTGCCACACCAAAGCCCCTGAAATTGCCAAAAAAATTGCACAAAAAACTGGCTGGGATATCAACCGCGTAAGCCTAAAGCCTCGTGGCGAAAATGCAACACCCGACCAATGGGAAACCGCTGTTCTAAAGCGATTTAACAATCAATTAGCCAACGGCACCCCTCCTAAAACTATCGAATTTTCAGCCATTGTTCAGGTCGGTGGCCAAACAGAATACCGATACATGAAAGCAATCCCAACAGGAAACGTCTGTTTAGCATGTCATGGCAGTAAAATTGCCCCCCCCATTCAAGAAACACTGCAACAATTTTATCCTAACGATGCGGCAACAGGATACTCTAAAGGTCAGATTAGAGGTGCTTTCAGCTTCTCAAAAACCCTTTAAAAAAGCACCCCTACCCAGTACTTTCTGGGTAGGCATTCAAGAAAACTTTAATCAATTTTAAGCGCTCTTCCTCAATTGCCTTAGCAATCTCTGCCCCTTGAAACCCTTGTTGAATAATCGCCTTATTATCTACCTCACCTGTAGCCTGTGCTAAAGCAAGCCAAAACTCTAACTGAGGATACACAATAGATTCAAACCCTAAGCGCCCTTTTGCATCCGCTTTACATGCCAATAAAACATCTTTAAATCCAGATAAGTTTTTTAATGCTCCACAATACTTCAAAACCTTCAAATAAGTTTTGGGCTTTAAAAAAGGCCTTCTATCAGAGGTTAACCCCTGATGAATTAAGCCATGCCACTCCGTCACACGCTCTGCTTGCTGTTGCCATTTTTTGGGCACTCGATACGCTCGACACAACTCAACAACCAAAGGAACCCCTGCTGCCTCATGACCATAATGCTTTGGCCACAAAGCCTTATCCGTTAACCCCTTACCTAAATCATGTACCAAGGCAGAAAAGCGTACCGATAAATCAGGGGATAGCTGAGTCGCAGCATCAAGAGCCATTAAACTATGCACCCAAACATCCCCTTCTGGGTGATATTTAGCTGGTTGCTCTACGCCGTGCAGTGCAAACAAACTTGGAAACAACTCTTCAATGGCCCCTACCGAATCCAATACCTCAAAAAAAACTCGAGGCGATTCCGTATTAAATGCCTTCACCACTTCTTGCCAAACTCGTTCAGGTGTTAAGGCACTTAACTCTCCACTGAGCACCATTTGAGCCATTAAGCGCTTTGTTTCATCTGCAATTTGAAAACCAAACGGCTTAAGTTTTGCTGCAAAGCGTGCCACTCTTAAAACGCGTAATGGATCTTCTGAAAACGCCTCCGACACATGTCGAAGCACGCGCAGCTCCATATCTTTTTGCCCCCCATACGGGTCAATCAACACCCCAGTCGAGGTTCTTGCCATAGCATTAATGGTTAAGTCTCGACGAATTAAATCCTCTTCCAGCGTTACATTCGGGTCTGCAAACACCTCAAAGCCATGATAGCCTTCACCCTTTTTTCGCTCTGTTCTGGCAAGCGCATACTCTTCTTTTGTTTTAGGGTGTAAAAATACTGGAAAATCCTTGCCCACCTGCTGAAAACCTTGAGCAATCATCTCTTCGGCCGTTGCACCCGTTACCACCCAGTCTTGGTCATACACCTCAACACCCAGCAACGTATCACGAACCGCCCCCCCAACTAAGCAAATATTTAGACTCACACCCCAACCCTTCTATACCCTTTATTTTTAAATGGCAAAATAAAAAAACCGTCAAAAGACGGCTTTTTATTCAACACGTTTTGTCTGTATTTTAGACAAGTTTTTTTAAACAAGCTCTTCCACATTACGCCCAGCCTCTTTGCGATAAAAGTTATAACGCTCTCTTATATTGTGTGGCGCCGCATATACC
Organism: Thiomicrorhabdus sp.; assembly: GCA_015487015.1. GTDB lineage: Bacteria > Pseudomonadota > Gammaproteobacteria > Thiomicrospirales > Thiomicrospiraceae > Thiomicrorhabdus. The sequence continues at coordinate 2,766 of WFQP01000105.1, read as the reverse complement.
GAAATAACGCGTTCCAAACTGCTTGGCATAAAACCAAAAGTAGATTCAAAATCCGCCTCCGTAATCATGTCATGGCGTAACATTTGCAATTGCGTTTTAGACACCGAGGCCACCGGTGCCAAACCACCCAACTTTGACATAATGGTTGCATTTAAGCGGCACATTGGAAAAACGACCGCTTCTTTTTGAATAATTTCTATCACCAACTCTGCCAGTGACTTTAATGTCATACGCTCTTCACCCGCCACGTCTATTTTTTGACCAAACATAGCTGGATTTTTAATCGCACTTACAAGTGCTTTTGCAAAATCGTTGATCCAAATAGGCTGAACCAATGTATCCGATTGCGCGACCATTAATAATGACATTCTATTAAGCTGCTTAATAAAACGAGACGTTGTATCGTCTTTTGCACCAATCAATAAACTCGGCTTAAAAATTGTTACATTCGCATTCGCTACACCATGCATCAAACCATCCACTTCAGCAACTAATCCCGTCCAATCACTCGCAGGTTGATTTGATGATGCCCCCAGTTGCGATAAACTCAATACCCGCGTTACCCCAGTGGTTTCCATCGCCGACTTTAACTTTTGGTTCACTAAAATCAAATCACCTTCTTCAATCGTTTCAGGACCCGCCAAACGATCCGTGGTTAAGTTCACCACAACATCTACTCCCGATACGGCTGCATTTAGCGACTCTACATCCTCAAACGAAGACAGCTGTGCAACCTTAACATTGGAAAACAACAAAAAATCACGATAACGTTCAGGACGACGTACCCACAATGTCACCTCATAACCCGCTTTAGACAGCTCCTTCACTACTTCATGACCCACAAAGCCAGAACCACCAAAAACACTGACTTTATTTCCGATCTTTTTTACTAATGTGCTTTCCAACATCACGTTTATATCCAGTTTTTTATTTCAATCTGAAAAGAATAAGGAAATGCTGTCAATCGGTCAAGTATTTCAACCCCTAAATCTTCGATTGTTTTTGTTACAATAACCAAAAAACTCAAGGACACAACACATGACCCCTATTATGGTATCGGCTTTTAAAAGCCCAAAAAAACAAGAGCTCTATCTATTTATCCCAAAAGAATCAGAGATCGACTCACTCGGAGATGAACTTTTAGTTATGTTTGGCGAGCCCCAACACATCATTGATTTTGACCTCACGCCTGATAAAAAGATGCCTCGAAGTGATGCCGCCAAAATATACGAAGCCTTGCAAACCAAAGGGTATTTTATGCAAATGCCACCAACTGAAATTGAAAAAATCAGTGATATGCCTGCACCACCCCCTCATTTAGACAATATTTTTTAATTGAATAAAAATAATAACAATTAATAACCAACTAAAACACTCGGGTATTTACAAATATAAAATTATCGTTACAATAATGTCATTATTTTTTTAAACCCCCCAAGGAAACCCTCATGGCTTTTACTCTTTCAGATCTACCTTATGATTACGATGCACTTGAAGTATCTATTGATGCACGCACCATGGAAATCCACCACACCAAACACCACAATGCTTACGTCACCAATCTAAATAATGCTGTTGCAGATACCCCATTGGCCGACAAGTCTCTTGACGAATTAATTGCCAACGCAGGAACTCTTTCTCCCGCTGTTCGTAACAACGGTGGTGGACACTGGAACCATACTTTCTTCTGGGACGTAATGACTGGCGACAGCATGGGCGCACCAACAGGTGCTTTAGCCGATGACATCAATGCCACCTTTGGTGACTTTGAACAGATGAAAACACAATTTAATACCGCTGGTGCCACACAGTTTGGTTCAGGTTGGGCATGGTTAACAGTCTCCGCAGATGGCAAACTTGAAATTTCCTCTACACCAAACCAAGACAACCCACTAATGGATTGTGCCAAAGTCAAAGGCTCACCTATTTTAGGACTTGATGTTTGGGAACACGCCTACTACTTACGTTACCAAAACCTACGCCCAGCTTACATGCAAGCTTGGTGGGATGTTGTAAACTGGGAGAAAGTTTCTGAACTGTATGCAGCTGCAAAATAAGCGCATAACGTAAATATATCCAAAAAAACCAGCTTTTGCTGGTTTTTTTATGCCCCTCTATCTTTAAGGAAGCGTTTAATTTAATAAATAAACTGATGACCAGCTCCTCTATAAGTAAGCAGCACGCCACTCCAATCTTGAAAATTTATTTTCTCCCCCCCCCCTCTTATCCATCCCCAGTACTCAAAGCACAAGCTTAGCCAACCATCTCACCCTAACTTCCCACTAATGCCTCTCCCTCTATAACGACAGAAATTCTACGTAAAAACTTGACCCTCATGGCTTTTGGGAATAAAATCCCAAATAAAGAGAGCAAAGTCCCTTCTGCTCAACCAAAATAGCATCACTTTGAAAAAACAATTAAGGAAAAAATCTCATGAAAATGACTACAAAATTAACCGCCCTTTCTTCAGCCATACTTCTCTCATTAGGTCTAACCGCCTGTGGTGGAGGGGGAGGAGATACGACAGCTAGTGCATCAAACATCATCTCATCGGGTACCATTACAGGGTTTGGTAGTGTTTACGTTAATGGTGTTAAGTTTGAAACCGTCGGCACCTCATTTGATATCGAAGGCACTCAAGGCAGTCAAGATCAACTCGCCATTGGCATGGTGGTTCAAGTAAATGGTGTTATCAATCCAGATGGCATAACAGGAACCGCTACCAGTATTGTGTTTGATGACGACCTGCAAGGACAGGTTGCAGGG
>WFQP01000104.1 GCA_015487015.1 Thiomicrorhabdus sp. | reverse complement strand
CTAACCACTTACGCAGGGCTTGAAATCACCATTGCCTTTTCTGGGTTAGCACTACTGCCTATTTTGCTTAATTTAGATTATCTTATTGCCAATGTAACGCTATTTTCTGACGTTCCAGAGCTCAAATTTATCGTGATCACACTGCTCTTGCTCATTCCAACCACCGCAATGGGAGCAACACTGCCTTTAATCTCAACGTTACTCATTCAAGAACGTAAAACCATGGGAAAATATTACGCACAAGTATATAGTTTAAACACCTTTGGCGCTGTATTGGGCGCACTCCTTTGTGGCTTTATTCTGGTGCCATTGATTGGATTAGATGGGGCTATTTACACTGCCGTTTTAATTAATATTGTGATTGCCTTCCTAGCCATCACCGCATCACAAAAGGGGATGTTTACCAATCATATTCCAAACATGTCTGCCCCAGCCTCTTCTCATATTACCCCCCCCCCTGTTTTTAACCGCCAAAAATGGAAAGCACTGAGCGTCCTGTTTATCACGGGGTTTGTTTCCATTGCCACCGAGATTGGTTGGAGCAAGTATTTAATTATTTTTACTGGCAGTACGATCTATGGTTTTTCCACTCTGATTGCCATTTTATTGTTTGCTATCGCAACAGGGTCATGGGTCATTCGACACTACCTTGATGCCATTAAAGAACCCTCTATATGGCTCGGCTATGCGTTGCTCACCCTATCCATTTTACTGGTATACACCTATTCTGGACTCTCTTACATTCCAGCACTGCAAACGTATTTAACCCACAGTGATTTTAGCTTTGCAACCCAAAACGCTCTAAAATACTTGGCCATTTTTGCACTTATTTCCCCCCCCTCTTTTTTGTTTGGGATGCTGTTCCCGTTAGCATTAAAACTTTACACTCAAACACCAGAACGAGTGCAGTCTGACAGTTCAACAGCTTTTGGGGTCAATACCATTGCAGGTATTTTAGGCTCTATGGTTGCAGGATTTTGGCTGATTCCATACTTTGGAACGGCAGTACTACTGCTCGGTATGGCAGCCATAATCGCCATTGTCGGCGCTCTATTTCTATTATCCCTCTCACTAAAAAAACAGACACTCGTTGTGATTGTCCTTAGTGTTTTAACACTCGTCACCCTTATTTTATCCCCCCATCTAAGCTACAAACCCCTACTCATTGCCTATTTTAATAGCCAAGGAAAAACCAATTTAACCGAAGATCAAGTCACCTATATAAAAGAAGCAAAAAGTGGTGTTATTGCCATCATTGACCACGGCAACCAATACAGCCGCCTAATCAATAATGGTCTAAGTGAAGCCAGTATCGACCACTTTAATCAAAATAATGTTGATTTAACGGCATCACTGCTGGCACTGCTTCCTTATATTTTACATAGCGATACAAGCCTCCAAAAAAGTGGATTTATTATTGGATTTGGTGGCGGTATATCCGCCTATGCACTGACAAAAACCCCTATTCAATCTATTAAAGTGGTCGAATTAGAGCCTGTGGTTATTGAAGCGATGAAAAGTATTTATCCGGAAGGAAAGATACCCGCTCTATCCGATAAACGTGTGACATTAGAGATTCAAGATGCACGCCATGTCCTATTAGCGCAACAAGAACGCTATGATATGATTATTTCACAACCCTCGCATCCATGGCTAAGCGGTGCCTCAAATTTATTTACTGAAGAGTTTTTTGATATTGCGAAAAATAGGCTAAAAGAGGATGGAATTTATTCACAGTGGGTTAATCTATTTAAAATGGATGCTACGACGCTTAAAGGGATTATTAAAGCCTTTAACAATACGTTCCCTTACACCTCCAGCTTTGTCATTCGACGCAATGAAGACCTTATTTTAATCGGCGCCAAACAGCCGATTCAACCCACATACAACATAGTGGCTTCCCGACTCAGTGAAGCCAAAATACAAGAGATATTAAGCCGACATAAGATTACCAAACCTGAAGAACTTGCGCCCTATCAAGGGCCTAATAGATATCAAATGGTGAATATGACTCAAGACTCTGAAAGCAGTACACAAATGAATATTATGACCGAAGTACGCCTTTACAGGCTTGGGTGGCAATCCCCAACAGGAGAGCAAAATCCATTTAATTTACTTTCAACATGGTATAACACACCCTCACAGTAAAAATACGTAAAAAAGTATCTATGCAACCGAAACTAATAATCTTGAACTTGCACATTAAGGCTCTTCTCGTTTGATATTTAATACCTGATTTTTCTCTTATTTTACTAAACAGATAAAAAATCATCCCAACTTCCTGCAAAGTCGACAACTAATTATGGCTACTACCACCCATCTACCGCTGTTACAAAGAAGTAAAATAATCAAACCTTTACTAAAAAATATCTAAAGAGGTGAACTACAAGAAGTCCTCATCCAGCCCATCGCACACCCACCACCACAGTCTGAAGAACTCCAATTGCCGCTTGTTTGCCAATTTACTCCACCCGAATTACCTCCTAAATAAGCGTTTTGATAATAAGGAGGTGCATTACAAGGTTCAACACCACCACAGGGAGATTCTGGATCATTGGTAATATCTACTAATAACGCTTTATTACGCCAACCGTGCGGCACAGCAACATGGCACCATGTACAACGTAAATTTGAGCCTACTCGACCTGAATGCAGTGCATGTAAATTAGTTGATCCACTAGTAAAACCTGTTGAGGTTACATCATCGTTACTATTAGCGTATTCACTTCTTTTATGGCACCTAAAGCATAATTGACTCGCAAGCGCTTCATCAGAAAATGTTGGACCAGCAATGTCGGTTTCCCAATTTCCTTTTAAAATAAAGGCGTTCTCTGAACCATGTGGCCCCCATGCACCATCGGGTGCAGGCTCTACATTATGAGTCGCTGGATCCGCTATCACAAAAGGTGACGAACTACCGTGACAATCTGAACAATACATGGTTTGTACACCAATTCGAGCTACCCCATCATCTTGCCAAGGAGGGTTAAAGATATTTCTTAGTAAAGGATCAAAATTTGATTTTATACGACGCACATCTAACGTTCGCCCTGTCGGCTCCATCACAGGATGCCAAGAACGATGATTGGCAGCCGAACCTTGTGTGCCAAATACCGCTTCGCCTGTATCACTAAACGGCGCTTGAAACTCCATCGCCTGATTGGTGTATTGACTTACGTTGTTTTCTCCAATAGACGGGCCACTGCTCGGTGGATTATTACCATAAGCATAGTTAGAGTG
>WFQP01000103.1 GCA_015487015.1 Thiomicrorhabdus sp. | reverse complement strand
TAACACTTCTAATCGATCACCATATTCATTGGTGTAAAAAAAATGCTCGAAATCTTGTTTAGATGTCAAAACTCTATCGATATATACGAGTTCCTCGGCACTCAAATATTCGTTTGTTAAGTGTGTGAGATCAATGGCGATTGTATTAAGTAATGCAGTTAAATATTTATTCAAACGAACCTCTTTAAAAACTGGCAGTATTTATGGAAAATATAACGACCAAGCTCAACGGCAGGCCGAAGGGGTGGTTTTGTGTACAATGGCGCTTGCGACATACACAAAAACGCCGCTTTGGCCTGTCCGATGTAGCGATTTGTTGGACGAAGCCGCTATGCGGCAGAAGAGCACAGCAACTGTCACAGTGTATAATTTCCTTACCCAATATCGGGTTAATAATTAAAGGAAAGTATACCATGAAAAAACCAGAAAACCTCCCATGTTATGAGCAGTACCTGCGCCATATAAAACTACTAGAACTTCAGGGAAAAGCAAAGAAAACAATCGACTCCTATTCTCGTGCTATTCGCCGTGTTTCTGACTACTTTGATTGTTGTCCAGACGAATTAACACCTGAACAATTGCAGAATTACTTTGCTGATATGGTTAAAAATCACTCCTGGAGCATGGTCAAAATTGATCGCTTAGGGCTTCAGTTTTACTGGAAACATATTTTGCAAAAAGACTGGCAATGGATCAATATTGTTAAGCCTCCTAAAGTAAAATCCATTCCTGATATTTTGACTCCTTCTGAGATTGAACGCCTTATTACTCATACTCATAAACTTCGCTATCAGGTTTATTTGTTAACGGTTTACTCCATGGGACTACGCCTGCAAGAGGCTTTATCACTACAAGTGAGTGATATTGATGCTGAACGAAAATTGGTTCATATCCGCCGGGGTAAAGGAGCTAAAGATCGCATGGTACCATTACCAGAACTGACATTGAAAGCTCTGCGTCATTATTGGTCAATACATCGACATCCTGAATTGTTATTCCCAAATCTCAAAGGGAAAAAAGAGAATCATTGCCTTGCAGAAGGTCATATGGATCGCGGTGGTGCTCAACAAGCGATGAAACGAGTGATTGAAGACTCTGGTATTAAAAAAAAGTCTCCATTCATTCGCTCAGGCATAGCTGGGCGACCCATTTACTTGAACGTGGCCTAAGTCTTCGCCATATTCAAGATCTTCTGGGTCATTCTAGTCCCACGACGACGGCACGCTATACTCATCTCACTCAAGTCTCCGAAGAGAGCTCTAAAGCCAAAATTGATGATTTAATCAATTCCCTTTCTATTCAGTTTAAGAGGGGATAAGCATGGAACTTGATGCGATTATCAATCAATATAAGTCTTCATTTCTAACACAATATGGCTCTAGGTTATGGCCTGAACAGCTTCAAGCCATGCATGCTTTACAGCGCTGTCGCACATCCGATTCCGGTGAAACCTATGTGCAATGCACTCAATGTAAGGAGGCACATTGGCGACCGATGTCATGTGGCCATCGCAGTTGCCCTAAATGCCAAAATTTTGAGGTCACTCAATGGCTTGAACGGCAACAATTAAAGTTATTACCCGTTGAGTATTTTATGGTGACATTTACTTTGCCTTATCAATTAAGAGCATTGGCTAAACAACATCAGAAAGTGATTTATTCTCTTTTCTTTGCTTGTGTTTCAAGTACCTTAAAAGATTTTGGTCTTAATCCAGATAAGCTGGGGGGTAATATGGGAATGACTGCGGTGTTGCATACCCACAGCAGAAAATTAGAGTATCACCCTCATATCCATCTGGTCGTTCCTGGTGGCGGTGTGAATAAACGTAAAAAACAGTGGATAAAATTGAAAGGAAAATACCTCTTTAATGAATTCGCCTTGGCAAAAGTGTTCCGTGCTCGCTTTCTAGAAGCCATTGTTCAAAAGGGATTGGCCGTTCCTTCTAAAACACCCGATAAATGGATCGTCAATTGTATTCATGCCGGTAAAGGATTGCCTGCGCTTAAATATCTTTCTCGTTATTTATATCGTGGGGTGATCAGTGAAAAAAATATTGTCGCCAATAACAATGGTTTGGTGACTTTTAAATACACTGAAAGTAAAACAAAGAAAACTCAACTGCACACGCTCAAAGGTGAAGATTTTTTATATCTTGTGTTTCAACATGTTTTGCCAAAAGGCTTTCGGCGTGTGAGGGATTACGGTTTTCTTCATCCAAATGCTAAGAAGCTACTATTACTGGTTCAGCTTGTCTTAAACATATTCATTCAAGTCGTCAGCCAAAAAGAAAGACCGGTTTTTATATGTCCTAAATGTCAGTCTCCTATGGTCATTATTGCCTTTCGAAGGCCTGATAAATCTAGATGACAATTCGTAAATAAAATACGTTAAAGTCACCCGATATTAAAGGAGGTTAATCATAAGCCTATGGCAGTGTATTCGTTTTTTTTACAGCTTTCATGGCTGAGGATAGAACTCGTCTTTAGTAAAGTGCTCTAAAATCAAGAGCGCTTTATTCCTATGAGTAAAAATAATATATTTTCTTATAAAGTTAACTCCAGGGCTTGTCCAACCCAGGATAAGATTGTGGTTCGTTCCTCACACAATCTATCCTTATTTGTTAGGCTTTTGTTTGTATTTTAGTTAGCGGTTATTGTACAGTCATTTTAAAGGAAGATATATGTCAGTTAATAACTCACTCTCGGACACCTCTGGGAGTAAATTTATGTAGTGAAAAAACATAGGGAAATCTCTAAGTTCCTCCTTGCTTTCAGGTAACCACTTCCCATACAAGTCATAAATTTTACTATGCATTAAATCATGAGAACCAGCATGGCGTAGTACTGCACACCTACCACCAGGAATAGTTTTGTTGATAATGTTG
>WFQP01000102.1 GCA_015487015.1 Thiomicrorhabdus sp. | reverse complement strand
GTCTAGTGGGATATCAAACGTGTTAAGTTGCTTTAAAAAATACGCTTGCAGTTGTTGGTTGAGGGGGGCAAAAAAAGGACTGTCTGCTTTGGATGCATTGAATTTGTAATCCTTTTTTAAGCGTGAAAGTTGCATCTCAACGCGGTTGGTGTCGGTAAATTCTAACAGACAAATGCCATGGGTGGTCGCACCTGCCAGCAGTTCTCCAAATGGGGTGTGGAGTTGGGTGAGTGCAATGTTGTTTGGGTTCATTTATTTAGTCCTAAATTGTAAAGCATCCCGTTTTGTGAGTTCATGGGCAATAAAGTTAATTAAGGTGGTTAGGGCTTTGGTGGGGTGAATTCGGCTGGGGTAAACGGCGTAGATATGAGGGTGTTCAAAGGGGGTTTCGGGGAGCAGTTTGACTAGCTTGCCTGATGTTACTTCGTCTTCACATAATATATCGGGTAAAACCGTTAGCCCTTGTGCATCCATGCATAGCTGTTTGTTTAATGTCATGCTGTTGCTGGAGAGCTGGTAGTTATCGATTAAGATAGGTGCTTCTCCTTTTAGAAGAAGCGTGCCTTTGGTTACGCTGATGATGATATTTTTATGTTGATTGAGTTCTGTTATGCAACGCGGTGGCGCTTGGGATAGGAGGTAGGCTGGACTGGCGTAGAGTCCCATTTTAGCGGTTGCAATGCGTTTGGCAATGTAACTGGAATCTTCGAGTTCACCGATACGAATGGCGAGATCAAAACCTTGTGAAATTAGGTCTTGATTGTGGGTACTTAAATCCAGTTCGATTTGAATGTTGGGGTGCTGCTCTAAAAAACGAGGTAGTAGGTCACTTAAAAACATGGTCCCAAATTCAGGCGGCATGGTGACGCGTAGGCGGCCTGTAATGTCTTTATGGTATTGGGATGTTTGGCGATGGGCATTTTGGAGGTGGGTGATCAGCGGTAAACAGCTATTAAAAAATCGTTCTCCTGCTTTGGTTAGACGAATCTGTCGAGTAGAGCGGTGGAGTAACCGCGTTTTTACACTGTCTTCTAATCGGAGTATATGACGGGATAGAGTCGATTTTGAAATGGAGAGTTTTTGAGCCGCTTTGGTGTAGCTGCCACATTCAATGATGGTGATAAAGTAATAAATTTGATTTAAATCCACGGTTAAATTTTTCCTTAGATGTCCATAAATTTTTTAAGGGGTGATCTCTTCTGAATTTTTCACGTTTCTATGCAAGGATTTGGGTGTAAAGGAATAGATTTCATACTAGAATAGCAATACTATAATTAAAAGGATACATCATGTCAGATACTCAGATTAATATTCAAGCGGTTAAAACGTATTTACTCAGCCTTCAAGAGGATATTTGCCAGCAATTAGCGGCCGAAGATGGCGGTAAAGATTTTATTGTGGATGAGTGGGAGCGAGAAGGCGAAGAGGGCGTGATGGGCCTCACGGGCGGAGGACGTACACGTGTGATGGAAGGTGGTACGGTCATTGAGAAGGGGGGGGTAAATTTTTCTCATGTTCGAGGTAAAAGCTTACCGCCTTCGGCCACGGCACACCGTCCTGAGTTAGCGGGTCGTTCGTTTCAGGCATTGGGTGTGTCGTTGGTGATTCACCCTCATAACCCTTATGTGCCGACCTCTCACGCTAATGTGCGTCTGTTTGTGGCCGAAAAAGAGGGTGAGGAGCCAGTTTGGTGGTTTGGTGGTGGCTTTGATTTAACGCCTTATTATCCCGTGGATGAAGATATTGTGCACTGGCATAAAGAGTCTAAAGCCGCCTGTGATCCATTTGGTGAAGAGATTTATCCGACCTATAAAAAGTGGTGTGATGAATATTTTTATTTAAAACATCGCAGTGAAACGCGTGGGGTGGGTGGACTGTTCTATGATGATTTAAATGAAAGCACGTTTGGTTGGGATTTTAATAAATGTTTTGAGTTTATGCAGTCGGTAGGTAATCACTATATTACGGCGTATCGTCCAATTGTAGCGGCACGTAAAGAGATGGATTATGGTGAGCGTCAACGAGATTTTCAACTATATCGTCGTGGTCGTTATGCGGAGTTTAACTTGGCATTTGACCGTGGCACGATTTTTGGCTTGCAAACAGGTGGGCGTACGGAATCCATTCTAATGTCGATGCCACCGTTGGCAACATGGAAGTATGATTATCAGCCTGAACCAGGCACGGAAGAAGCTAAAATTTATGACTACTTAACGCCTCAAGACTGGTTAAAAACACTTATTTAACTATTTAGGCAATCAAGTATTATGGATAAACTTAGAGTGGATAAGTGGCTTTGGGCGGCACGGTTTTTTAAAACTCGTGGTGTGGCGTTAGAGGCGATTAAGGGGGGTAAAATTTCCCTAAATGGCTCAAAACCTAAGCCCAGTAAAACCTTAATGGTGGGGGATACGCTGCAAATCACTCAAGTACATCGTCAAGTAGAGGTGACCGTATTAGTGGTGAGTGATAAAAGGGGCGGGTCTGAACAGGCACTTACCTTGTATCAATTGGACAGCGAAATACTGAACCAGCGCAAACCCACTGCGGATATGGCGTTGGTAGGCTACCGAGAAAAAGGATCTGGCCGACCGACCAAACGTGACCGCCGTAAAATAAAAAGTTTTTGTTCTTAATGGAGTGCAATATGATGAAAAAACTAGGATTATCTGCCGTAGTTTTGACGGCTATGACTTTACCTTTATCAGCCTCGGCTAATTCACTTGAAAATGTGGGGTTAGGGCTTAATTATGGTCTGTTTTCAGGGCCTACATTGGAATTAACTTACCCGATTAGTGATGGGTTGAGTGTGCGTGGTGCTCTGTCATCAGGGATGGGTTTAAGTGAAACAGATAATGGTGCGGGCTCAGAAGTGGACTATACCGTAGAAGCCGATGGTGGGATTAATCGTCTTGTTTTGGATTATCGACCCATGGGGGGCAGTTTCTTTTTATCCGCAGGGTATGCCATTAATAATTTTGAAATTACAGCGGACTCATCTCAAACAGCTTCTGGTCAAGTAACGATTGGGGATGAAACCTATGACAGTTCAACAAACTTAAGCCTGAATGGTGTAGTAGATTGGGACAGTGCACCAATCGTTACATTGGGCTGGGGGCACTCTCCTGAAGCAGGTTGGGGCGCACTGTTTGAAATTGGTGCTATTTTTACAGGGACTGCTAATGTAGCACTGAATGGGTCGGGTACGGTAACGGCAGGTGGTAATGTATATGATGTTTCGACTGATCCGACTGTTCGTGCCGCCTTGGATGCGGAAGAAAAGCGATTAAAAGATGATTTGGCAGATTATGATTTTTTACCCGTATTACAAGCAGGGATAACGTATCGATTTTAAAATCATTTGAATTGTATTTAAAAAACTATGAAGCCCACTTATCGTGGGTTTTTTTGTATCTTTAATACGTATAATGCTTTAGCTATAACAAGAATGATTATTTTAAGGAATGCGATATGACGCAATGCACTGTTTTATACGATTCGGCTCAAACAGAGCTGTTTGAGCGAGAGATAAAACCTCTTTTGCAAGAATATCCGTGTCAATTCATGGCTTATTCTGATCAGGATGCTCTTACGTTTATGGAGAGTGAGCGTGTTGTACTGTGGCTAGGGGATGAGGTACTTTATAGTGTGTTGTCGGTTGCGGAACAAAACCGTTGGCAGATTGGCTTTCTTCCCCATCCGGATATGGTCAAGGTACGCCGAAGCTTTTCGGTGGCTAAAAAAATGAAAGAGGCCATTGAGAATATTTTCAGCGCAGAAGAGCCGATTGAGAGCGATCTTTTATACTGTAATGACCAACTGGTTTTAAGCTCGGTGATGCTGGGAAGCCCAGAAGCGATGAAACCCGCTACGCGTTTAGATGAAGGGTTTTGGAGCAAGCTTAAGCATTTAATGATTATGACCTCTCGGCTAAGTAAGATGCGTTTGCAAGCGTATCAGTTAGAGACATTTAAACAACACACAGTACGAACAGCCGCTTTGGGAATTACCGTAGTATACCGTATTGAAAACAGTGATTTTACACGCTGTTTGGTTAAAAAAGAGCTGGAAGATATCTCCAGCTTAAACGGATTGATTTTAGCCCCCAGAAGTCTGATTGATATTGTCTCTTTTTTATTCAATCGTTTTTTTTCAAGGGAGTCACTCAGTGGCAGTTTGCCAAACTATTTAGGGCATATTCAAACCCGTGAAATGACCATTTCTGGCAATGGCTCTTTGGATTACAGTGTGGACGGCCAAGCGTTGAGTGCAGAAATCGTTCAGGTGTGTGTGCGCGAAAATGCACTGTTGGTTTTAAATTCAAGCTTGCCTAAAAAGAAGCGCTCTCAAGAGCTTAAAGAGGTGGTTCGCGTTTCAAGCTTGCCAAAAGGTCAGGCGGTAAAAGAGTTGGTGGATCGTCCTCTGCCTTGGGTGCATCATTCTGATTTGGAAGAGGTAAAAGAGACCTTTGTTACCTTGTCTGAGAATGCACAGTGTACCCAAGCGTATTTGGTGTTAATGGTTCTGTCTACCTTATTGGCCACGGTGGGGCTATTTGCAAACTCCGCACCGGTGATTATTGGTGCGATGATTTTAGCCCCTTTAATGGCACCGATTGTATCGCTGTCGATGGGGGTATTGCGTCAAAACAGGGAGTTTGCTTTAACGAGCTTTAAAACATTGGTAACAGGCATAGGACTGGCGATTCTGTTTGGTACGCTATTAAGTCTGCTGGTACCACTGCATACCATTAACAGTGAAATTGGAGCGCGTTTAAGTCCAACGTTATTGGATTTAGGGGTGGCCATTATTTCAGGAATTGCGGCGGCTTACGCCAGTGCGCGTTCTGAAATTGCCAAGAGTTTGGCTGGGGTGGCGATTGCGGTGGCGTTGGTGCCACCTCTCGCTGTGTCGGGTATTGGATTGGGCTGGTTAGACTGGGGGGTCTTTTCGGGCGCTTTTTTATTATTTATAACTAACTTGGCAGGCATTGTATTGGCTGCGGCGGCTACCTTTTTTGTTATGGGCTTTAGTTCGTTTCATGTGGCTAAAAAGGGCATTATGGTGTCACTGCTTTTTGTGGCGATGGTAAGTATTCCACTGGTCTTGTCTTACAATAAAATGGTGAAAGAGCAGGGTGTGGTGTATGTGTTGGAGGGGTGGAAGGTAGATGGTATTGAGGTAAGAAATGTGAAAGTCCGTAATGGAGAGGTACTGTATGTCTCGGCCAAACTTATTTCAAACCGCCCTTTAGAAGCCGATCAAATTGACAATGTAAAACATAAAATGGAAACGTTACTCGGTAAACCGATTCAGTTAGAAGCCGTATCGGCCGTGGTACGTTAATAAGGAGTTTTAGAGTGCGTTTTATCTTTTTTGTAACCGCTGCTGTAGTGGTGGGATATGTGCTGTTGAGCTCTTGGAGCTCCCCCTCTATAAAACCATTAAAAGATGATGCCGTAATCGTGGCGTTTGGTGACAGCTTAACGCAAGGGGTGGGGGTAAAAAAAGCGCAAAGTTATCCTGCTGTTTTGCAATCACTTACGGGGCATAAAGTGATGAATGCAGGTATTGCAGGTGAAACTACCACAGAGGGATTGCAACGCTTTGATGTGGTGCTGGTTCGTTATCAACCAGAATTGGTGATTTTATTGGAAGGGGGAAATGATATTTTACAAAATGTACCTGCCGAGACGATTCAAGTGAATTTATCCAAAATGATTGAAATGGCGAAAGCAAGAGGTATTGCAGTGGTGTTGGTTGGGGTGCCTGAGAAGCGTTTGTTTAGCGGGGCGGCGCCTTTTTATTCTGAGTTAGCAGGTAGGTGGCAAATTCCGCTTGAAGAGGACATTATCTCTCATTTAATGATGCGAACTTCCATGAAGTCTGATCCGGTTCATTTTAATGAGAAAGGGTATCAAAAGTTGGCAGAGGCTATTTATGAAACCCTGCAAAGTAGTGGTGCATTGTAAGTGCATGTTAAGTTGCTTTTGATAGGGGGGGGGAGCTATTTTTATGAAGGGTAATTAAAACGCGCCACTTTTACCGTTTTGTAACATGGTCCAAATGGTGTCGCGTACTTGCATGGTATCTTTTAATAGGTCGTCTGGCATTTTTTTGCCCATTTTAATCGCCATATCCATATTCATGCTGTAAATATACAACCCATCCTCTTTTTCAATAATAGTCACTCGGCAGGGAAGGAATCCGCTCATGGCGGGGGAAAAATCGATCATTTTGCGGGCGGTTTCTGGGTTACAAAATGACATGACGTAAATGACTCCCGATTGAATGCCACGAGCTTTGAGCTCATCCGAAAGAGGCAGTTCGCCTACGTTTTTAATATTATTTTGTATGGCGGTGGAGTTGATGGCATCAATGACTTCTTCTAGGGTAATGCCTTCATCGACTTTAACTTCCCACATGGTGGCATCGGCAATATCCCCTTTACTGTCTACCCATTTATCCCATATTTGCATAAAGGTTTCGCCTGCACCATCGTTTAGATTATTGACGGCGTTTAAAGTGCCACACCCCGATAAGGTAAGCAGGAGACTTGAAAGCAGAATGGCATTGAATAGATATGTCAGGTTCATGGTGTGCTCCTTTATTTTAGGATAGGGGGGGGTAAAATATTAGTTTATTATTAAGTGATAATATCATAATCAAAGTCTTAAGAGGACTCCATTCTTGGTTTAGGTTTTGTTCAAGTTGGTTTCATGTTCCTTTCAATGTTTGTGCCTAATAGATACCTATAATTTCCTTACATTAAATAAGAAAATTAAATAAAGGAATGTAACCTTATGAGATCAATGCCTCGAGTCCCCCTTTCAAAACTTTCTTTGGCTATTTTAGCGGGTATGTTAAGTGCTCAAGCTCAGGCTGAAGAAGAAACAACAGATTTAGATACCATTACGGTTACAGCCACACGGGAGGCGGAGGAGATTTCTAAGCAAGCACTGTCTGTGGCTAAGAAAGGGGCTGAAGAGGTGGCGCTGGATCAGGTGGTGTTTCAGAAAGATTTATTAAATTCTATTGCGGGGGTTTCGATTAAGCAGACAAGTTCCACCATTGGTCACATGACGGCCATTCGAACACCTAATACGACCGTCCCTTATTTTTTGTATTTACAAGACGGGGTTCCTGTTCAGTCGTCAGGTTTCTTTAACCATAATGGGCTGGCATATACTAATTTTCAAACGGCTCAGTCGGTTGAGGTTTTGAAAGGCGCGGGGACGGCTTTGTATGGTTCGGATGCGATTGCTGCAACCATTAATGTTCAAAGTGCTGCACCCAGTAAAGAGTTGGAGCGCAGTATCAATGTAACGGGTGGCAGCGATCAGTATAAGCAAGCGGGTTTTTCTGTAAGTGATACGCTGGATAATGACCAGTCTTATCGATTGAATTTTTCAACGATTGCCAGTGAGGGGTGGCGTGACCATACGGATTTGAACCGTTATGAGGTGAGTGGTGAATACAACATTAGTACCGAGGAGAGCGATTTTAAAATTTCATTGATGTCCAACTATTCACGTGCGCAACAGGCGGGCAGTTTATTAAGCTTGGATGAGTTAGAAAATGACCCAACCAGTGTGGGTGATATTGCAGACGATTTAGATCTTGTGGATGCTATGCGTCAGTTTGATCATAATCGTGTCAGTGTGCAGTGGGATAATTATAGTTTTAAAGACATTGATTTGAGTACGATTGCTTATATTCGAAATACTCGCAATCAGTATACGGCGACATGGGAGCCAAACTTACCGCACAATGACAGTGAGCAAAATACACTGGGGATTATGCATAAAGGTACGCTTAATCCGACGTGGGGGCGTTTTATTTATGGAGTGGATACCGAGTTGACACAGGGTAGTAACAAGTACACGCAACAATTTGATTATGTGCCAACAGGGTGGGGAAGCTCGGTGGATGCGGGTACTATTTATGATTATAACGTGGACTATTTAGCCGTTTCACCTTATGTACATGCGGATTGGAATGTAGCGCCTCAGTGGGTCTTATCAACGGGGTTACGTTATGACATTAACCAGTATCAGTACACTAATAATACTGAAGATGGTGAGTATGGTACATCAAACTATTTTAGACCAGCGGACAGTAATGATCGTTATGAGCATTTAAGCCCCAAATTAGCTTTAAATTATGAGGTATCGTCTAACGCGATGGTGTATGCGCGTTATGCGAATGCCTTTCGAGTGCCTTCTGCCTCTCGCTTATACAGCTTAAAAGACCAGAATAGTTTGTTTAATTTAGACCCAGAAACGTCTAATACCTATGAGTTGGGTTATAAATTGAGTTTGCCTGCAACTCAGCTAGAAGTCGCACTGTATTATATGGATATTTCAGATACCATTACTCGTTATGAAGATGATGCAGGGGATCGTTATTATGAAAACGGAGGAACAACGACTAACAAAGGGTTTGAGTTAAGCGTGCATCAAACCTTTAGTCCTCAGTGGTCAACCAAGTTGGCGTATAGTCGCAGTGAACATCGTTTTGATAATGATCCTGTGTATGGCAATAATGAGATGGCTTCTGCGCCGAATAATAATGTGAATGTACGAGTATTTTATCGTCCAAGTCAAGTGAATGGATTATTGGTCATGGCTGAGGCACAACATTTAAGTGATTATTATATGGATCATGAGCATACGGTCTCTTATGATGGCTATACCGTGTTTAACTTAAAAGCCGATTACAAAGTGAATAAACAGTGGCAAGTGTTTGCTAAGGTCAATAATGTAACGGATGAAATTTATGCGGAATCAGCTTCGTATTCATGGGGCAATGAAAAGTACACACCTGCTGCACCACGCCAACTCTTTTTGGGGGTTAATGCAACATGGTAATGACTTGGAGAGCGGCTTGTGAACAGTCGTAAGTTACATAAAAAGGCCGGCCTATTTGCTGGCCTTTTTCTTTTTATCTTATTTAGTACGGGGTTTTTTCTGAACCACGATCAGTGGACATTTCAGTACCACTATACGTTGCCCAATTCAGTGTTGCCTGAGGCTGTTGCGGAGGCCGATAAAAAATTATTTCAGGTTAAAACGGTGAAACCGAATGATGCTCAATGGGTAATTTCAGGTGGGTTAAGAGGCTTGTTTGTTTCGCAGGATGGGGGGGGAACATTTCGACAACAATCTACGCATCAGTTTTATGCATTGCACTGGTTGGGGGAGTCGTTGTATGGCGCGACTGAAAATGGTTTACTGATCTCTAATGATGGCGGCCTGAACTGGCTGCCTTTTGCGTTGGAGGGGCAGTGGGTGAATGCACTGGCGATTGATGGGAATCAGTTATTTGTGTCGGTAGAAAAAAGCCAGTTAATTCAGTTAACCCCCAAAGGTGAGATTGTTCGAGAGGGGGGGGTAAATATTCCAAAATCGGAGCTGGCCGAGAGCATTACCTTATCGAGATTTGTGAGAGATTTTCACTATGGTCGAGGTTTTTTGGACGATGGTTGGTCTCTGTTGTTAAATGATGTAGCCACTTGGATATTACTGTTTTCTTTTGCAACGGGCACCTTTATTTGGTGGACACTCAGACGTGCTCGGGCGCTTCATTCGGTGAGTAAAACCCAAATGACTTGGGTAAAAAAAACCATGAAACTGCACAGTCACAGTGTGGTGTTATTGGCCTTGCCTTTTTTAGTGCTGTTTGCCATTACGGGCATTGTGCTGGATCACAGTAAGTTTTTTAACCCCTATTTAAAAGAGGTGTCTTGGTCGCAAAGTAGTTTGCCCCCTGTATATCAAACCTTACGGGAGGATATTTGGGGGGTGGATATTGAGTCTAAGGCGTTAGGGGAGCCTATTTATCGTATCGGTAATCGGTATGGGGTGTATGAAAGCCAAGACTTACAGCACTGGAAAAAAGTATCCGATGGGTTTGCGTATCGGATGAAACGTTTAGGGGATATGTTGTATGTCAGTGGCATGGGCTCTGCACCGCGAGTGTATGATTCGGTGTTGGGCTGGCGTGATCTGGAGGCCCCGAGTATGTATCGAGACGTGTACCTTCAAAAAGGAGGAACGGTCTTTTTTGGTGGGCATGGGGAGAGCGATCAGCATGTACCTGATTTACCCAATAGTACGTTTTATAGCGTGATGTTGACCCTGCATGATGGTACTTTTTTTGCAGAGTGGTGGGTTTGGGTTAATGATTTTGCATCGGTGTTATTGATTGTACTGTTAATAACAGGGGTGGTGCGTTGGAAAAAGGCACATAAGAGAAATCATAAGCAGAGGGGATAAAATGTAAACTTCTTGCCCCTCTCTTTTTTTTACATGAAAAGCCCTCTATTTTTTATAAAAATTGCGGTTTTTTGAGGGAGATTTGCGTTGTGTGTTTTTCTCCCCCCCTCTCTTTTGGGTGGGCTTGGTTGGCAAAGCAGATCGAGTACGCTGTTTGGATTTATCCGTTGGCTTGGCAGTTTTACTGGAGGTTGAAACCGCTTGGTTGATTTCAGCCATTTCCGTGTAGGTTAAATTTCGCCATTGATTCGGTTTTAAGTCGCCTAAATGTACATTCATAATTCGGTTACGAATGAGTCGGGTGACTTTATAGCCTAAGTACTCCGTCATTCGACGAATTTGTCGGTTAAGACCTTGTGTCAGAATAATAGTAAAGATAAACCGGCTCTTCTGGGTGACTACGCAAGGTTGGGTGACCGTATCTAAAATTGGAATGCCTTGTGCCATTTTTTGAATAAAGTGGGGGGTGATAGGCTTGTCTACGGTGACGGTGTACTCTTTATCGTGTGCATTTTCAGCGCGCAGTATTTTATTGACGATATCACCATCACTGGTGAGAAAAATAAGTCCTTCGGAAGGCTTGTCTAAACGCCCAATAGGAAATACACGCTGAGGGTGTGCAACGGCGTCAATAATATTGCCCTTTACACGACTTTCGGTGGTACAGGTGATGCCAACGGGTTTATGGTAGGCGATGTAAATACGATCTGTTTTGTCCTCTTTAACGGGCTTAATAGGGGTTCCGTCTACTTTTACAATGTCATCTGGCTGAACTTTTGTTCCAAGTTCGGGTATGCCGTCATTGATGGTGACTCGGTTTTGCTCGACTAAACGGTCGGCTTCTCGGCGAGAGCAAAACCCTGAATCGCTGATGAATTTATTAAGGCGTTTTTCAGTTGGGGAAGGCAAAAGGAGTCCTTGGTGCATTATTTTTTATGCGCTTATTATAGCAATCTATTTATAAATAGAGAGTGGGGGGGTAAAATTTGCTGTTTTAAACTCTCTTAACCCTTTAATAATAGGTAGCGTTTTTGTGACAGTTATCAATGTTGTGCAAGCCGTACGTCAATTACAAGCCGGTAACATTATCGCGTACCCCACTGAGGCGGTGTATGGGTTGGGTTGTAATCCTTTTGACTTACAGGCGGTTAAACAGTTGTTTCACGTGAAGCAACGGCCTTTTGAAAAAGGGGTAATTTTAGTGGCCGCTTCTGTTGAGCAAGTGCGGCCTTATGTTGAATTGCATGGTCAGGCTTGGGAGCAGGAGGTGTTGCACACATGGCCGGGCCCTGTCACTTGGGTTCTACCAGCCAAAGAGGGGGTACCAGATTGGGTGACGGGGGGGCGAAATACGGTAGCCATTCGGGTTTCGGATCACCCTGTGGTTCAAGCCATTTGTTTGGCTTACGGTCAACCTATGGTGTCTACCAGTGCCAATGTAACCTCTGAACCACCAGCGGTTTCGTGTGAAGAGGTATTTTCAATATTTAACAGTAAGGTGGATTGTGTTGTGGGGGAGTTGGGAGGTTTAGATAAACCCACCCAAATTAGAGATGCGCAAACGGGTCAAATATTACGTTAAAGAGTTAGCGCCGATTGCTGGCTTCAAACAAGGGTTCGACACGTTTGGCATATTGGGTTAAGTCTTTAATACGACTGCTGTGTGAGGGGTGAGTGCTTAAAATTTGTGGTGGACTGCCCGCTTTGGACTCTTTCGCCATTTTTTTCCATACATTTACAGCCGCATAAGGGTTGTATCCTGCTCTGGCGGCCAGCTCTACCCCCATTCGGTCGGCTTCTATTTCATGGGTTCGGCTGTTGGGCAGGGTAAAAGTGACCTGTAGGGCTAGCGCGGTGGCATCTAAGGCGGGGCCTCTTACCCCTGTAAAGATACTTAAAGCGGATAACCCAACTTGGGTGAGACTTTGCTGAGAGGCGCGCTCTCGACCATGCTCTCGCAGTACATGAGCGATTTCATGTCCCATGATGGCGGCAATTTCGTTGTCTGTGAGCTGAAGTTTTTCAATAATGCCTGTATAAAAGGCAATTTTACCCCCCGGCATAGCCCAAGCATTGAGTTGGTCAGATTTAATGACATTGACTTCCCAATTCCATTTGGGAGCATCTTTTCGAAAAATAGCAGTTTGTGGAATAATGCGGCCGGCAATACGCTGCACACGCTTTACGAGTGGATCATTTGAAGGTAAAAGGGTGTGAGTTTTTTGGGCTTCTTTGAGTACGGCATTATAGGCTTGTTTGCCACCTTCTGTCATTTGCTCAGGAGAGATGAGAAGCAGTTGTTGGCGTTCAATGCCGATGGTTCCTTTTTGAGTGGTCGTACTTAAGCAACCTGTTAAGGAGCTGATAAGGAGTGTAAGCAGTAAAATAGATATTTTTTTCATGGCGATATTCTAGCCTATTTTTAAAGCAAAGTGGAGTAGGTAGGGTGCTGTGTTTAAGGAATTTTACGCAAATTATAGGCGTTAACGTGTGGTTAAAAAATAGGCTGGAAAAGCATTCTTTATTTTTCTATACTGATGCATCTTAATCAGAAAGATTTTGTGATTAAGTGTTTTTTAAATTTAAGGGGTTTAAAATGAGTGACGCAAAAAAAATTACTATTTTGATGATTGGTCTGGGGCGTATTGGTGGACGGTTTTATGAAAAGTTTACCAGTATGGATCAAAGTAAGGTTGAGATTATCGCCATTTCAGAACCCAATATGGGTAATGCTTTGATTGATGATGCACTGGATCGTGGTATTCCAAATTATCCTAAGTATGAAGAGGCGGTAAAGGAGTTTGGAACAGGTATTGATATTATTATGGATACCTCGAATCGCACTGAAATTAAGTTGACGTTGCGTAAACTTTTACAAGAAACTGAAAATCGACATACGGTTATTTTACCGATGGTGGTGGATTATTTAATGTGGTATTTGATGGATGATAAAGAGATGCCGCAAGCTCACCATAAGGATATTGGTTATTAGTCTCTTTGTTTTAAGTTTTGTTTAAGGGCAAAAATAGGCCTGTTTTTGCTCTGTATTACTCTATTCTAAATTTATTTTTATCGATTTTTCCCTCCTCCCTGTTTTTTAGATGTATATCTCTACGTGTCACGTATTCATTGCCGTATACTGTGCATTATTCAGATTTAAGTAGGAAAATAAAATGTCAAAAAAGATGGATATGACGACCAAAATTATGGTCTATATGGGGCTTGGACTCATCGTTGGAAGCTTAATTAATGCGTTTGCCAGTGATATAGCGTTTGTTCAAGACTACTTTGTAAATGGACTGTTTCATGTAATTGGTGCCTTGTTTATTAATGCATTAAAAATGTTGGTTGTGCCTTTGGTGACGTTCTCATTGATTTGTGGTATTTGTGGCATTGGGGATGTGGGTGTTTTAGGGCGAGTAGGGGTTAAGGCTTTTTTACTCTTTATGCTTACAACTGCTTTGGCGATTACGTTAGCGATCAGTGTTTCGGTAATGATTGGACCGGGTGAAGGGTTTGATATGGCTCAAGCATCAGCCAGCACCTTTGTGGCACAGCCAGCACCACCATTAACACAAGTGTTTATTGATCTGATTCCAAGTAATCCTGTGGCGGCTTATGCTGAAGGCAATATGCTGCAAATTATCTTTTTTACGATTTTATTTGCGGTATGTATTTTGATGATTGGTGAACGTGGTAAGCCAATTGCTGAGGGGGCCGAGCGTTTAAATGAAGTGATGATGCAAGTGGTAAATGTGGTGATGCTGGCCGCACCAATTGGTATTTTTGCATTGATTGCTAAAACGTTTTCAGAGCAAGGATTGGGCATGATTTTACCGATGATGAGCTACTTTGCTGTGGTGGCAACGGTTCTGTTATTGCATGCAACGGGTACTTTAATGATTCTGCTTAAGGTATTAGGGCGTGTTAATCCTATGACCTTCTTGAAAAAAATGCGTTCAGTTCAGCTGTTTGCATTCAGTACCTCCAGTTCGAATGCCACCATTCCTATTACCTTGCGTACGGCGGAAAAACGACTGGGCGTGGATAACTCTACCGCTTCGTTTGTGGTGCCTTTTGGTGCCACCATTAATATGGATGGAACGGCTATTATGCAAGGGGTCGCCACGGTCTTTATTGCCAATGTTTATGGTATTGATTTAGGGTTAACAGGGTATTTAACCGTGATTGGAATGGCTGTATTAGCGTCTATTGGAACTGCGGGTGTACCGGGTGTTGGGTTAATTATGTTGGCGATGGTCTTTCATCAAGTGGGTCTGCCAATTGAAGGTATTGCCTTAATTATGGGTGTAGATCGCTTGTTGGATATGATGCGTACAGCGGTTAACGTAACGGGCGATGCTGCGATCACCACCATTGTAGCGCGAACAGAAGATAAAATTTCAATGGAAACGTTTAATGATCCTAAGGCAGGAATGGTGGAAGAGGTTCACCTACCGCATGGCTCACCTAAGGTTTAACTTAAGTTCCCCTCTATCTTTGAGAGGGGGCATTTTTCTAAATTCCAGGGATGCCAATTGGACCTGGGAGGTCAGGGATAAGTGAACAGGCTGAAATGCTTAGGGTTGCAACCACTAACAAGGGGATGGTTATCCATTTTTTCATGGTATTTTATTCCTGTTGTTTATTTTCCAAACACTTTTTTAAGCAACTCAGTGGATTGTTTAATTGGATCTTTTCGAATACTGGCCTCTTCTTGCGCTAAATAGAAAAACATACCATCCATCCCTTTTTGCACTACGTGGTCTAATAAATCTGCTTTGACATCGGGCACAAAAGGGATGTTCTTATAGTTTGAAATGGCTTTGTCGTAGGCTTTAATCGCGCCCACTTCATTGAGTGATTGTTCAATAATGGGTGCCATTTTGATTTTTAAATCGTATGAGGTTTTACTTTTAAGGTATTGAGTGGCGGAGTCTTGAGGGCCGTTGTAGATGGTTTGTACATCTTGAAAGCTCATGTTTTGAATGGCGTTTAAAAACAGTGATTTGGCCTGAGGCGCAGCGGCTTCGGCAGCACGGTTTAGTTTGGTTTCAAGGTCATCCATTAAACTGGACATGCCAATGCCTTTAAGCGTGGATTGTACGGTTTTGAGTGAATTGGGTAGTGGAATATGGATTTTTGCATCGTTGTTAAATCCCCCTTTAAGGCTCAGCTGACTGACCACGGTTTCTGAACCCATAGTTAAGGCTTCTTTAAAGGCTTTTTGCATATCCTCTGTTGATAAGCTGGATAGGTTTTTAGTTGCAGAGGGGGGGGAGAAATCTTTAGGTAGGTCTATTTTCTCTTGGGCTTGCTTGAGTAATTCCGCTCCTTGGTCAAACCAACTGGCATGGGTAGATACCGAAAAGCAGAGCGTACAGATTAAGAAGGGGGTGCTTATAAATGGATGGATGGATGCTTTCATATTTTTATTTGAATAACCTAAGGTTTACTGCATTGAAATAATGGTTGGTTTTACGTAGTAATCTACGATAATTAGAGTTGGTTAGCAACTAAAAATTAATATGAAATAGCTTTTTATTCAGTAGGATTAAGGCTGGTCTGTTAGTATATACACTTAAATAAATGCTCTTTATCTTAACAAGAGTAATCAGTAATAAATTTTATAGTCAGGTATAAAAAATGAAGTTTTTTCTTATTATAGCGCTGTTTAGCGTCACTGGTCTTGCGCACTCATATAGTACATTTGATTTGACAGAGTATTTTCCTGACATTGATTTTACAGAAAATGAAAATATTCCTACTTGGGGTTGGAGTAACCAGTTGGGTGATGGTGCTGTGATTAGTTATAGTTTTG
Source organism: Thiomicrorhabdus sp. (assembly GCA_015487015.1). Classification (GTDB taxonomy): domain Bacteria; phylum Pseudomonadota; class Gammaproteobacteria; order Thiomicrospirales; family Thiomicrospiraceae; genus Thiomicrorhabdus. Next base: position 3,988 of record WFQP01000102.1, on the reverse strand, counting down.
CAGAATCGAGCTATAAATGTGGAGATCATGTTATTAACAATTCTTGTTTTTCACTGTCTACTTTTATGCCAGAAGGTTATCAAGGTGTTATTTCTTCGGCTTTTGATGCTTGGGAAGAGGTTGCTAATTTATCCTTTAATCAAGCTGTAAATCAAACTGGAGATGTGATGATAGGAGGGGGAGATTTAGTGGGCTCTAATACATTGGGTTATGGTGGCTTTTATGTATCTACTAGGCCTTTTGGCGATAGTTCAATAAGCAGTGGTTTTCTTGATTTTGATATTCGTGATTGGAGTAACAGTGATATGTTGTTTAGTGTTGCATTGCATGAAATTGGTCATGTATTGGGGTTAAATCATTCAGATGATTCAAGCTCAATGATGTATAAGGTATATTCGAGTGACAAAAATTCATTACAGCCAGATGATATCGCCGGTGTTCAGTATTTATATGGTGCTCCAGTTTCAGCCGTACCTGAACCCTCTACATACTTACTATTCTTATTAGGTTTAGTGATGGTACTGGGTTATGGTCGTAAAACTCAGGTCAATTAATATTTTATCTTTTGGCTGCGTTTCCTTTTCTTTTTCCCCTTTCTTGTTTAAATACTTATTAAAAAATAAGTATTACTGTCCTTGGGTACAGTAGTAACGCGTGATTTAACGCGTTATTATTGCCCCAATCAAAAAACTAATTTTATCTATTTGTCGTTATTCTCTTTTAGGAGTTGTTAATTATGTCTACTGTTGTTGGTGAAGTCTCTAGTTTAGAAGGAATGGTTCGAGCAATTGAATCTACAACCCAATCTGTTCGTATTCTTGAGGTGGGTGACTCTGTTTTTAAAGATGAGCTGATTGTGACATCCTCTCCAGCAAACATTATGTTGGTGTTAAGCAATGGAGAAGTCTTAATACTGGGGCGTAACTCAGAGCTTTTCTTAGATAGTGATGTATTTAATGATGTTATTTCAAACGATGAAGCGGTTGCAGATGTTGCAACATTACAGCAGTTTGTTTTAGAAGGAAATTTTGATGTTCTAGAAGAACCAGCCGCAGGGGTTACTGGGTCTCCTGATAGCGCGATTGAAGAAGCTATCGAGGTGGCACGTACCGCAGCAGAGGGTGAAGTAACGGCTGGATTTGTTACGAATTTTACCCCTGACTTTATTCCTGATGTTACAGACGACCTTGTTGAAGACGTTGTTACCCTTGGGGGGGCTTTAGTAGATGATGATCCTTTTGCAGATGATACGGATCGTGGTGATGAAGGGCTTCTTGCAAATCCTGATATTAACGCAATCGGCGAAGATGATATAAGCGTTGAAGGTAATGTTATTTTAGGTACCGGGGCTAGCTTGCAGGGTGCAGACCAGTTGATAACGGATGTGAATCATGTCATTGATGTGAATGGTGTTGCTGTAAGTGATTTGAATAATAATTCAATAAGTATTTCTGGGATATACGGCTCTTTAGAAATTTCATCAGATGGAAGCTATACCTATTTTTTAGATAATAAAAACAGTACTGTTCAGGGATTAAACGACGGTCAATCGATTGTTGATACATTTATTTATACCATTAGAGATGGTGACAATGATACAAGCAGTACAACGCTTAGAATTACTATTAATGGTCAGGCAGACGCACCACCAGTTATTATTGTTGAAGATGTCGATGGTTCATTAACGGTTGCGGATAATAGTGTTGAAGAAGCAAGCGGTGCGACGGTACATGGAACAATTACTGTTAGTGCTGAAGCGGGTGTTGCCAGTGTGACGATTAATGGTACAGATATTACAGCTGCAAGTGCTGCAAACCCTGTGCTTATTCCTGGTGGTAGCCAGGGGCTTTTAACCATTACAGGGTATGATTATGTAACGGGCTTGGTAACTTATGCATTTAAAGAGGACGGTTTTACAAATGATCACAGTGCAGGTGATAATACCGTTCAAGGCCTGTATACGGTTATTGTAACGGATTTTGCAGGTGTACAAAATTCGGATAATTTAGATATTCAGATTTTAGATACGGCACCTGAGGCTAATCCAGATACAAATACGATTACTGAAGATGCCATAAACTCTAGTGTGGGTGGAAATGTTATTACCGGTAGTAATGGACAAGGAGTGAATGCCTTATCTGTTGATGTTTTGGCTGCAGATCCATCGAGCGTAAGTGACGTTAACGGTGCGCTTGTTATACCTGGCACACCAACAGAAGTTACTGGGCTCTACGGGACTTTAATATTTAATTCTGATGGAAGTTATACCTATGAATTAGACAATAGCAACCCAAGTGTTCAGGCTCTAACCTCAGGCAATTCAATGTCTGAAAGCTTTACCTATACTTTATCGGATAATGACGGGGATAGCAGTAGTGCAGAGCTTACTATTACGATCAATGGTAGTGATGACGGATTACCTGTAATTATCGATTGTGATGAAAGTGTTGTAGAAGGCTTAGGGAATACCGTCAGCGGTGTTTTTGGTGTACAGGCTCAAGCAGGTATTGATACGATTACCGTTTCGGGTATCAATATTATGGGGGCAAGTGTTGGTTCTCCTGTTGTTATTCAGGGCAGTGAAGGTGATTTAACGATAACAGGCTATAACCCTCTTACAGGAGAGGTGTCTTATTCATATGTTATCGATACACAAACGAGTGATCATACTGCGGGTGATAACAGTGTTAAAGATACGTTTGAAGTGGTTGCTACCGATCTTGCAGGGCAAACAGTCGTTGATTATCACGATATTCAAATTTTAGATACAGCCCCCGTCGCAGTAAATGATGAAAATAGCATTGTGGAAGACAGTGTGAGTGTGAATGGTAATGTTGTTGTTGAAAATGATGTGATTGGAACAGACACTACCGTTGTTACAGATATTAATGGTACGTCTGTTGCGCCATTGAACCCTGGTGTTGTTACGGGTGCTTACGGAACGTTTACACTGAGTTCTGATGGAAGTTATGTTTATTTTTTGGATAACAGTAATCCTGTTATTCAATCGTTAACAGATTCTAGTCCGTCATTAACGGATACTGTCTCTTATACGATCACAGACGCTGACGGAGATGAGAGTACCGCTGTTCTTAAAATCATTATTAATGGGCAAGATGATGCGCCTCCAGTTATTGATGTGGTGGATGAAGATCTTAATGTTTCTCCAGCTGATAATAGTGTTGAAGAGGGCAGTGCAGATACGATCACAGGTACAATTTCAGTTTCAGCCGATGTTGGTGTAGCCAGTATTCAAATTGAAGGTGTTGATGTTATTAGTGCAACACCAACCACTCCGATCATTATTCCTGGTCTAGAGGGTACTCTAACGATTGTGGGTTATAACTCAACAAGTGGTGAAGTTTATTATGAATATAAAGAAGATGGTTTTGCAAATACACATAATGCAGCCAATGATAATGTTGCAGACCACTTTTTTATTGAGGTGACAGATACTTCTGGAGAGAGCACAACAGATAGTTTAGATATTCAAATTTTAGATACGGCTCCAGTTGCTCAAGCAGATAATAATGCGATTACTGAAGATGATAATTTTGTAGATGGAAATGTTATCTTTAATACAAATAATGATGCCGCACAGTCTGATATTTTGGGCGCAGATGATACTGTGGTTACAAGCATTGATGGTGTATCAGTAAGTTCAGGTACAGCAACTGTTTCAGGTCTTTATGGAACATTGATGATTAATGCTGATGGCAGTTACCGTTATGAATTAAACAACAGTCATCCTGATATTCAATCATTAAATGATGGCGAGTTTAAAGAAGATACGTTTGAGTATGTGATTACTGATGCGGATGGTGATACTTCAACGACTACGTTAACAATCACCATTAATGGACAAGACGATGGCGCGCCGACGATTGATGTAGAAGATGCCGATGGTCAGATCAGCACCTCTGACAACAGCGTAGTTGAAGGCAGTGGCGACACCGTTACCGGCACAATCACAGTAGAAGCCGAAGCC
>WFQP01000101.1 GCA_015487015.1 Thiomicrorhabdus sp. | reverse complement strand
TCTTCGGTTGACCACTGTAGCAACGGGTTAAACTTGATTAGATCCCGTTCGCTATCGTATTCAAACAGTTGCATGTTATTACGAAATTCGGATTGTTCTTGACGAATGCCGGTAATCCAAATTTTAGCGTCCTTTAATGCACGGTTAAGGGGTTCTATTTTGCGAATATAGCAACATTTTTTGCGCTTTTCGACCGACTCATAAAATCCGTTTAATCCTTGAGTTTGAATGTACTCTTGTACCGCTTCTGGGTTGGGGGTGAAACGGACAATGGTTTTTTGATATTTTTGTTCCGTTTCGGTAATCAGCGCTTCGGTCTCTTTAAATAAACGTTGCGTATCTAAAGTGAATACTTGAATGGATAAGTTGTTGTTAAAAATCGCATCGGTAATCACTTGATCTTCTAAGCCCAAACTGCTTGAAAACACTATTTTTTGTCCGTCAAAAATATCCGCCAGCTCTTTAAGTGCTTCTGCAAGAGGCTGTGCTTTAAATTGTTGATTGAGTTCATCGATTGAAATGTTTTTCATCTGTTTTTCCTTCTTAATACACATCACGCTGGTAGCGTCTTTGTGAGATTAAGTCTTGAAGGTAGGCTTCGGCTTCATCAGCTGTTTTTTGACCTTGTTCGGCGATAACAGTAATAAAGGCGTTGTGGACATCTTTTGCCATGTGATTTCGGTCGCCACACACATAAAGATAAGCGCCTTCTTTTAGCCATTTAAAGACCTCTTGTGCCTGTTCAACTAATCGGTTTTGAACGTAAATTTTCTCAGCTTGGTCACGAGAGAAGGCGAGGGAGATATTCTCTAATACGTTTGATTTAACCAGTTTTTGCCACTCTAGCTGATATAAAAAGTCCGAGCTAAAATGCTGTTCTCCAAAAAACAACCAAGTATTGCCCTGAATGCCTTGTGCATCACGTTCTTGTAAAAAGCTTCTAAAGGGCGCAACACCGGTACCCGCACCGACCATAATGACCTTTGTTTGCTCATCTTTTGGCAGCTTAAAGCCATTATTCGGTTTGATGTACAACGGAATTGAATCGCCTTCACTTAAACTTGCTAGCCAGTTAGAGCACACGCCTTTACGTGGACGACCTAAGCTTTCATATTCAACTTGTTTTACTGTGACATGCACTTCATCATCATAAGCCGCTTGGCTGGATGCAATGGAGTATTGACGACTGCGAAGTGGACGTAATAAATCCACTAGTGCTTGCGCGCTTAGTTTGGCTGGTTTGGCTTGAACCAAGTCTAATAAATCCCCATCTTTAATCAGTGACTGGATTTCATTTGAACTTAAATCAAAATCAGATTGATGGGTTTGCTTGGCATAGTTTTCTACAAACTTTTTATTAAGCGAGGTAATGTCTAGCTTTTGGGCTAATGCTGTTTCTAAGGTATAAGAGGTCTCTTTAATTTGAACGGTTTCATCGGGGGATAATCCCGTGGTTTCAATAATCTGAGCCACCAATGTAGGATCATTTTTAGGCAAGAGTGCCACAATATCACCCGGTTGATATTGAATACCTGATTCATCCAGCCCAATCTCTAAATGCCAGACACTCTTTTCAGAGTGGTCATCGGTTAAGTCAATAATGTTCAGCAGTTCTCCACCAAAAGGATTGCTTTCAGACCAGTTTTGAGCTGTCGTGGTATTGTTTGAACCTTCTGAGCTACTGGCTTGTGTTTCTGCATGCGCTAAGGTACTCGTGATTTCAGAGATCCATTTTTCAGCGTTTTCTTCAAACTCAACATCGCTGTCCACTCGATTAAGCAGACGGGTGGCGCCTAGCTCTTCAAAGCGTTTATCAAAATCAATGCCCGTTTGGCAAAATAGATCGTAAGATGAATCGCCCAATCCAAATACTGAATAAGAGATGTGATCAAGTTTTGGGGCTTTCTCTCCCATCAACGCTTTATAAAAGGCCAGTGCTTCATCTGGCGCTTCGCCATCGCCATAAGTACTGGCGACAATCATAACGAGCGTCTCTTTCTTTAAAGACTTAATACGATAATCAAGCATGTTGTAAATCGAAACGGGCACACCACTGGAGGCTAACTGATCATGCAATTTTTGGGCAACACCGGCGGCATTACCTGTTTCAGTGGCATATAACACCGTTACATTGGGTAAAGATTTAGGCGCACTATTTTGTGTACTCCCTAAATTTACACCAACACGCTCATTGGCTAATCCATAAAAATAACCACTTAACCAAATTAACTGCTCAGTTGTAGCATTTTCTTTAGTGGCTTCCAGTAATTTTTGTTGTGCTTCATTAATAATCATCGTCTTAAATCTCACTCTGCTTTCTTTAGGCACGGATTATACAGAGTTTTCGTATATTAGTATTAATGATATAAACTGAAGTTAATATCCTCTTTTGGGATAATGATTAAAGGTGAGTTGGCGGGGGGTTGGAAAAAAAGAAAGGGAGGAGGGGAAGTACAGAAGGGAGGGGGAATAACCCCCTTACCTTTATAGTGTGCGCGTAATCTCTCGCGTGCCTTCTAGCGCTTTAATCGCTGCATTGGCTCGCATAAACAGGGTTTGACTGTCTTCGGAGTCTTCGCGAAGTTCGGTGATGCCTGCATGACTGGTTAAACAGGTGGTCACATCATCTTCTAATTTAATGGTTTGAGCGGCAATGGTTTCTTGTGCCAGTTTGGCAATGCGAAATGCATCCACTGCTTTGACTTCTGGCAGTACAATCATAAATTGATCGCAACTTAATCGCCCTATATAACCTAAGTTATTGATCACATTCTGAATGGCATGAGCGGAGCTTAAGATGGCTTTATCTCCTGCTTCATGCCCATGAGCATCGGTGATACGTTTGAAGCAGTCTAGGTTGATTTTTATAAGGGAGAGTGATTGGTTGTTGAGTCGCGCTTTGTTAAGCTCTTCGTCTACGAGTCCGAGAAAGAAATCACGGTTGTACAAGCCAGTAAGCGGGTCTTTGGAGGAGAGGTGTTCAATTTGCTCTTCCATGTGTTTACGGCTGCTGATATTGATGGCGAGCCAGATTACAGCGGGTTGGTCGTAAGTGCCTTCTTTGATGGGGTACACACGTGCCTCGTACCATTGGCCGCCTTTAGGGCCTTCGGTGACGCCGTCTATTTCGTTGTTGGCCAGTTGGTATTCGATCTCTTGCAGACGGTGGGTTTCAATGGCGCGCTGTACTGTTTTAAGAAAGCGATTAGCCATGCCTTCAGGCAGTACATCGTGATATTTTTTACCAAGCAAGCTTGAGCCATCGGCATATAAACTGCGCTCTTGTCCGCCAATAATATCCAAATAAGTGCCATCCTGCCCCATCACAAAGATAGGGTCGGGCATGGCATTCGCAATGGCCTCAAGGTGTGACAGGGTCGCATTTGGTGTATCGCTGGTTGAATCGGTCATCTTTAATCCTTTGAGATCGGCTTATACTTAATGCGATGAGGTTGTGCCGCATCGGCTCCTTTTCGACGTTTGTAGTCCGCCTCGTAGTCTGAGAAGTTACCTTCAAACCATTCTACGTGCGAGTCGCCTTCAAATGCCAGCATGTGGGTGGCGATTCGATCTAAGAACCAGCGATCATGGGAGATTACTACAGCGCAGCCTGCAAACTCCAATAACGCTTCTTCTAAAGCACGTAGGGTTTCAACATCCAAATCATTGGTTGGCTCATCTAATAGCAGTAAGTTTCCGCCACTTTTTAGTGTTTTGGCAAGATGAACACGGTTGCGTTCACCACCAGAGAGGGTGCCAATTTTTTTCTGTTGATCTCCGCCTCTAAAGTTAAAGCGACTGCAATAAGCACGGGAGTTGACCTCGATATTGCCGACCATGAAATTTTCTTCCCCCCCTGTAATCTCTTGCCATACACTGTTGTCGTCATTGAGCGAGTCGCGGCTTTGGTCTACAAAAGAGAGTTGCACGGTGTCACCAAATTCAATGGTGCCTGAATCGGGTTGTTCTTGCCCTGTAAACATTTTAAACAGGGTTGATTTACCTGCACCATTGGCACCAATAATACCGACAATGCCGCCTTGAGGTAGTCTAAATGTGAGGTCATCAATCAGTAAACGATCGCCAAAGCTTTTTGATAGATTATTGACCTCAATGACCTTTTGCCCTAAACGTTCGGCAACGGGAATGAATATTTCATTGGTTTCGTTGCGTTTTTGGTGTTCGACACTGCTGAGCTCTTCAAAACGCGCCATACGTGCTTTGGATTTAGCGTGACGGCCTTTGGCATTGGAGCGTACCCATTCGAGTTCGCTTTGTATGCTTTTCATACGCGCCGCTTCAGATTTGCTTTCTTGTTGTAGGCGCTTCTCTTTTTGTTCTAACCAAGAGGAGTAGTTGCCTTCGTAGGGAATGCCTTCACCACGATCGAGCTCTAAAATCCACTGGGCGGCGTTGTCTAAAAAATAACGATCGTGGGTGATGGCAACCACGGTACCAGTAAAGTCGAGCAAGAATCGTTCTAACCATGCAATGGATTCGGCATCCAAATGGTTGGTTGGTTCATCGAGTAACAGCATGTCAGGTTTTTCGAGCAGCAGTTTGCACAGAGCCACACGGCGACGCTCTCCTCCTGAGAGTTTGCTTACATCGGCATCCCAAGGGGGTAAACGTAAGGCATCGGCGGCAATCTCTAAGGTGCGTTCAATGTTGTGGCCGTCTTTGGCTTGAATGATGTCTTCAATCTCGGCCTGTTTTTTGGCCAGCGCATCAAAATCGGCATCGGGTTCGGCATAGGCCGCGTACACCGCATCCAGTTCTGCGAGTGCATTAGTGACTTCGGCAACCGCTTCTTCAATGTTGCCAC
>WFQP01000100.1 GCA_015487015.1 Thiomicrorhabdus sp. | reverse complement strand
ATCGTACCTGCCGCAATCGTGCCACAAAACCCTCTAAAATCAAGGTGAGGACGATTCACATACTGAACGGGCAGTCTAAAATGCTCTAAATCTGTCATATCGGTTAAAGGAATGGTGTCCAATAACTCCATTAATGTTGGCCCACTAAACCAAGCCATATTCTCACTGGCTGAGACCACATTATCACCCGTTAAAGCTGAAACGGGCATAAAAATTGGGTTTTCAATACCCAGTTCTGTTGCAAAGGCTTTGTACTCTTCTTTAATCTCATTAAAACGCGCTTCACTAAAGTCCACTAAATCCATTTTATTCACAGCAATCACAATATTGTTAATGCCCAATAAACTCGAAATATAGCTATGACGCTTGGTTTGAGTTTGCACTCCATAACGCGCATCAATTAAAATAATAGACAAGTCCGCGGTAGAGGCCCCTGTTGCCATATTGCGTGTATATTGCTCATGCCCTGGTGTGTCGGCAATAATAAATTTGCGCCTATCCGTTGCAAAAAAACGATATGCGACATCAATGGTAATGCCTTGCTCACGCTCTGACTGCAAACCATCAACTAACAGTGCTAAATCGACTGTTTCACCCGTTGTACCATGTTTTTTAGAATCTTTATTAATCGCCGCCAACTGATCTTCAAAAATCATTTTACTGTCGTGTAATAAACGACCAATTAAGGTACTTTTACCATCATCTACGCTACCACAAGTGATAAAACGTAAAAGCTCTTTATTTTCATGCTGCTTTAGATACGCTTCGATATCCGATTCAATTAAAGTATTTTGTTCAACTGCCATGTCATTAATCCTTTAGAAATAACCTTCAATTTTTTTCTTTTCCATTGATCCTGATTCATCATGATCAATTAACCGACCCTGTCTTTCTGAGACCTTGGTTAACAACATTTCTTGGATTATTTCAGGTAAAGTTTCAGCATTAGAGGCCACCGCACCCGTTAAGGGATAGCAACCCAAAGTTCTAAAACGAACTTTCTCCATTTTAGCGGTTTTACGCAACTCTTCAGGCATCCGATCATCATCCACCATAATTTTAGTACCACCATATTCAACAACAGGGCGCTCTTTGGCGAAATACAAATCGGGAATTTTAATATTTTCTAAATAAATGTACTGCCAAATATCAAGTTCTGTCCAGTTAGACAGAGGGAAGACTCGAATCGACTCCCCTTTTTGATGACGACCGTTATATGTATCCCACAGCTCAGGACGCTGGTTTTTAGGATCCCAACGATGGTTTTTATCACGGAAAGAGTAAATACGCTCCTTTGCACGAGATTTCTCTTCATCTCGTCGTGCACCACCAAATACCGCATCGTATTTATACTTGTTTAACGCTTGGCGCAACCCTTGTGTTTTCATAATGTCGGTATGCATGGCCGAACCGTGCGTAAAGGGGGATATATTCTGCTCAACCCCTTCTTGGTTAATATGCACCAACAATTCCATGCCCACTTCTTTCGCGCGACTGTCACGAAACGCAATCATCTCTTTAAACTTCCAAGTGGTATCCACATGTACTAATGGAAACGGAGGGGGCGCAGGAAAAAATGCTTTTTGAGCCAAATGAAGCATTACAGAGGAGTCTTTACCCACACTGTACAACATACCAGGGTTATCAAATTCAGCCACCACTTCACGCATAATGTGAATGGATTCCGCTTCAAGCTTTTTTAAATGCGTTAATTTTTTATTATTTATTTTCATACAACCACTATTCGTAAGTTTACGTCAACAAGTTTAAAGAAACCATTTCCCCTTCAAAAGATAAGGAAAGAAATACGGAAGGTAATTTAACAGATTAAACGGGCTTATAACAGGTGTTTATACAAAAAAATACGATATTACTTTATTTAAAATGCGGAAACAATAATCCTACCTTAGTGCCTAAATTAATTTTAATTACTGTATTTTAGTATCACTTGAGCGTCACACACAAACCACCATTTTTAACCGTCGGATCATATTTTCATTATTAAGGAGCGACCCTAGATAACTAAAATATCTAAATATAGTGCCATGAGAAAAAGCAGACTAAGCTGGTATAAACAGAGTAAATTAATTGAGCTATTTGTTGCTGGATCAACATCAAGAACAGCCGCCTCAATTATTGGTGTAAATAAATCTACAACAAGCTACTATTTTCAACATCTAAGGCTTTTAATATACGACAACAATGAACACCTCGAACTACTTAATGGTATTCCAAGAAGCCATTTTTACCTGTTTTTAAAGGAGTGTAAAGGGTGAATCCACCACTGCGACCCAAAGAAATAAATTAATCAACTTAATCAATAAGTTAGAAAGGAATTACACTAGCCACCTAGAACAGAGCCAAACAAAATAAACATCAATAGTGTCGTCTTTCCAGACTGTTTTCACGCCCTGCTTTAACAGATTTTAGGCAAAAAAAAGGGTGCAATTAATTGCACCCTTTTTGAAACAACAACCTCAAAAGAGGATTTGCCCCTTCATAAGTTATGCGTTTTTACGACGACGAGCTGCCATAAAACCAACTAAACCTAGACCACCTAACATCAGAGCAATAGAACTAGGCTCTGGAACTGGAGAAAGAACCGCAGCAACATCATATTCCGCTGACGGGCCAGTAGTAGTACCACTGATCATAAGAGAATAAGAACCTGGTGTAATTGAATGATAATTTGAAACAGTTAAACCATCAAACTCTGCAACTGAAAACGGACCCTGCTGATATACAACACCAGTCATATCTGAAAGTGAGATATCTGTGAATTCAATAATAGAAATGTCAGGTGCATCAATCAAAGCATTAAAATTCCACGCTGATACTGACGCTCCATCAAATATTGACGGAACCGTAAAGTTCAATGTATCTGTAAAAGCACCCACGACACCAGCATCAAAAGTTGTATTAAAACTAATTCCATTTGCGAGAGGGGTTGCAAAAGCATCTAAACTGTGAGTATTATCCGCCATTGCAAAATTAGAAGCCAATAGTAGTGAAGCCGCAAGACCTAGTTGTTTAGTCATAATAGTCATAATAAAATCCTCATTCATTTTAAGAGTAATTAAAAATTAATCACATTAAAGTACTGCAACCCAGCCATCTTCTATACTTGAAGTTCAAACGTAAAAGACCTGAAGCTTTCCGAGCTTGATTCACACCAAATTTGGCCTACGGACTTAAAATGTATATTTATTGTACCCTGTAATAAGTATATATATCCACACCTCCTCACCTATAAACTTATTTAAAATCATCTTTCTTCTCCACACCCCCTACACCCCAATCAATTAATCAACTTAAGAATAACAAAAAACATAACGCCTTAGCATTCTAAATCCCCCATAAACCAAAGACAATTCAACGCATATTGTTTACCAGTCCAACTGACCACCATCCTCGAAAATTACAATTATTTTTTT
>WFQP01000099.1 GCA_015487015.1 Thiomicrorhabdus sp. | reverse complement strand
CATAAAACGAAACAAAATAAAAACATCTAACTAATGGCGGAGACGGAGAGATTCGAACTCTCGATAGAGCTACAAACCCTATACTCCCTTAGCAGGGGAGCGCCTTCAGCCTCTCGGCCACGTCTCCTAAGTTAGGCGCGTATGATACAAACAATTAAAGAGATTGTAAACCGTATAAACCACTTTATTTTAATAAAAAAATCATTAAGAACACGCTAAAAGGCACAACAGCAAACAACTATTTGATATTAAAACCAAATTCAAATAGTTCTATTCCAGAACACCCTCTCTAATTGAAAGACCATTACTAAATTAAACCATGATAATAACGCGTTCTTCAGGGCTTAAATGGTAATAATTAAAGGTGTTGCACTTGCAAGCTTGAGTCTAAGTCACCCCCTTTATTAAAAACAGATTAAAGGGGATAAAAAATACACCATAGTTGTATGTGCTTTTTTTTTCATATACCGCTCAAGCTTGGTAAACTTTTTTTATTGATCTATCACAGAGTTATTGGAGGAAGTTGAACATTTCCAATCACCTGAATCGATCCTCGATAAATAAGGCGGCCTCTCCAATAGTATTCAATATCATAGTAACCATTCACAGGCGGAACATAATCAAAAAAGAAGATACCTTCTCTATCAGTATACCGAGATCGACTAACGCCAGGGTCAGGATGATATAATTGAACCTCCATACCAGGGATAGGAATACCACGCCTATCGACTACCTGACCCATTAAACTTTCAGCGAAAGAGGTCAGAGGAAATAAATAAGACAACAACAGTACAAAGATAATAAGATAACGTTTTAATATTTTCATCAGAATTGCCCCTTAGAACTTAAGGCACTATCAGCTTGTCTTGGAGGTATATCATTTTTTGGGACGACATTATCAACAATTCTCCGCCCAACCTCTATCGTTCCAATGCTTACAGAACCTTTGTTAATTCTTACGTTCCTAGTCACACCAGAGTTTTCATAGCCTGGAGCAATAACCGTGGCATGTAAACTTTCTATATTGGGATGGAACAGAATAGAAAACTTTCCTGTTTCATCAGAAATATCTTGTTTCCATGGCCCTGCACTCAAATAAATTTCAATATCAACCAGTTCATCAGGTGAAGAAACAACCCCTTCAAGAGTTAACTTTTTTGCATCCCCCTGTTGAGCAAACCAAGCCGCAGAAATAAAAAAAATAAAACCGATAAGAAACAAAGCCAGTGCGGGGTATCTAGTTGATAATTTAATTTCATCGATTAGCTCAATTGATAATGCATCACTCGTTGCCGCCGCTTGAAGAGAAATAGCACCTCTATATAGTAAGATCATTGACCCAATCACCATAATTGGACCACATATAGCCCCTATTAAAATAACAATTTCAAACATTGATATCTCCTTTTTCGCTTAAACGATAAAGCATCCGTTAAAGAGTGCTTATTTGCTTAAATTACCTACTCATAACGACCAAGCTCAGTAACAACTTACAGCAGATAATGCTTGGCGTAGCTATGCGCCAAACAAAATGCATTGTAAATTACTGGCTATAGCAACTTAAAAACACAGGAAGATATGGCAAAAAACTGCGTTTACAACCCCTAACATTGAGTACATTACCGTACCCTATTCGTTTAATTTAATTGTACTTGCTTTATGCTGGGGCATGGATGAGATTTGGGATTAAATTTTCTCCCCCCCTACTGCCTAAGAACGCACGGTAATTTTCTGGATTTTACAATTGAGATTTAAAAAAGCTCTGAGTATTGTTGAGCTATTTTATAGATGGTGGGGGTCAAAGAGGGGGGGGGAAATCTTGATTTAATACAATTAAAAAAGTTGGAATTTCTACTATGTGCAATGACAAACGTTGAATAAAGAAATGATTATATACAGACAATCAATTGTATTAAATCAAGATTTGACCCCCTATTTTTAAATCAAGATTTGACCCCCTGTTTTGCTCTAATTATTTGGCTTCTGAGGTGAAAAGCGCTGACTAGTTACTGTAAAAGAAACTTTCTGAGATCTCGCTCTTGCCGCATAACATGAAGTATATAAACTTGATTATTATCTATTTTATAAAAAATACGACATGGATTAACAATCACTTCTCTGTAATTTAAGCTTTCTAACTCAAGCGGAATTTTTCCCGATTCAGGGTGGGCTTCTAGCCTTGTTATTTTATCAAACACGTTTTGTGTTAATTTTTTAGCCGCAGGTAAATTACTTAAAGCAATATATTCAGCAATGTCATTTAAGTCATTAAGAGCAGGGGCTGTCCATATCACTTCAGCCATTTGCTCATTTTCTCTTTTGCTTCTTGATTCGACAATATATTACCATTTTTAATCGCCTGCTCACCGCGCGCAACACCTTCAAGAATCGCCATTCGTTGTTGCATGAACTCATAATCATCAACATCAACTAAATAAGCAGAGGGTTTACCGTGCTCAGTAATCAACACGGGTTCTTTGGAAATATGCAGATCAGCTAAAATTTTGGTGGCTTGACGTTTCAGCGTTGTAACTAATTCGACTTTCATGATAGATCCAATTTACAATATAAAATGTATCACTATAGTACCACAAGAACGTATAGGCTCAACTATCCTGACACAGGGGGCGGCTAACGAATTAAGCTCAGTCGCGATTTATAGCGAATGAGACTCTCCATAGCAACAATATAAATAGACTCTTGATGCCATACAATAAGAT
>WFQP01000098.1 GCA_015487015.1 Thiomicrorhabdus sp. | reverse complement strand
ACTGCGCATAAACGGTTCAAGCAAATCCTTCTCTTGCGCGTACTTCATTAACAACCCCAATACCGCTTGATCTTCATGTTTTGATGCAATGCGAGCCGCCAACTGATACTCCTTATCCGTCACACTGCCTTTAAAACCACCCAGCTCTAACAAAGCCGCGACCACGCCTACATTTTGCAATAAACAAGCCGCTTGAAGTGCTTTAACAGACTCTCCTTCCGAATCCTTACCCACCACCATTTGAGCCGATACAAAATACTCTTGCACCAACACCTTAGTCATCCAATAATTCATCTCAGGTTCCGCTTCACTCTCCAATGCATGTAAAAACATCTCGCTAGGCTTGGTTTCATGTTTTTTAACCAATATTTGCACAATATTCGAAAAAGAATCCCGATTTTCGGGATTAAGATTTAGTAAGTTCATAGAAAAATCGCTGTATTATTATGTATTTAAGAGACCTTTGCACGAGAGTATGGTGAGAGAAAAATAGCGTAATTTCTGCTGTTTTTCTTAAAAATAAGGGAGAATTCAAGCATTTTTAATCCGCCAACTCTCTCGTGCAAAGGTCTCTTTAAGAAAGTGATTATAAAGCCAAGCCACACGCCATACCAGATGCCCATGCCCATTGAAAGTTAAAACCGCCTAATTGGCCTGTTACGTCTAACACTTCGCCAATAAAAAATAGGTTGGGTTGTTGTTTACTTTCAAAAGTTTTAGAAGAAACCTCATCAGTGTCCACCCCGCCCAGCGTTACCTCCGCTTTGTCATACCCAGCGGTATTCGCGGGAAACAGTACCCAGTGAGTTAACTGCTTGGCATAGTGTTGCAATCGCTCATTAGAAACATTGGATAGCACCGCTTCCATGGGATACACCTCTAGCCATATTTGTGTAAAGCGTTTGGGCCATCGCTCGTTCAACCACTTTGGCAGAGATTTACCCGATAACTTTAAAGCCAGTAAAGCCTCTAAGGCTTGCTGTTCTGAAAAGTCAGGAAGAGGGTTTAAAGTCAAACGCTCCCCCTGCTTCCAATAGTTAGAGACCTGCAAAATCGCTGGTCCACTGAGCCCTTTATGGGTAAACAGCATCGCCTCAGTAAAGTCATGATCTGCTACTTGGGCGCACACTTTCATCGATAAACCGCTTAACTCTGAAAAACGTGCCTGCCATTTATCACTGAAATTTAACGGCACCAGTCCCGGAGTGGTTTCAATAAGATTTAAACCAAATTGTTTGGCAATATCATACCCAATACCTGTCGCTTTCAACTTAGGAAAAGAGAGCGCACCGGTGGCAACCACAAGCTTTAAGGCTTCATACTCACCCTGAGAGGTCTTTACACTGTATTTTCCCCCCCTATACTGCACCGATTGAATAGTCGTTTTTAAACTAAACTCTACCCCCGCCCAGTCACACTCGGTACGCAAAATTTGAATTAAATCGGAGGCACGTTCAGCACAGAAATATTTCCCCCCCTCTCTCACTTCATACGCCAAACTATGGCGCTCTACCAATTCAACAAAGGCTGAAGAGGGGTAGCGAGACAGTGCACTCTTAACAAAGTGCGGGTTTTGACAAATAAAATTAGTGGGGGAGACCTCCACATTGGTGAAGTTACATTTCCCCCCCCCTGAAATACGAATTTTAGCCGCTGCCTTAGGCGCATGGTCCAACACCAATACCGTTTTTTTATCGTTATACGCCACGGTGGCCGAGCACATTAAACCCGACGCCCCCGCACCCAATACGATCACATCGTATACTTTTAATTTTGTCACACTGGATTCCATTATGTATTGTTTTGCCACTGGCATTGACGGTGTTCAGCCTCATCAATCAATACCTTCATGCCCGCCTCCACATCGTCGGCTTCACCCTCCACCCCCAGCTCAAAACTGCGAGAGCCATCTGGATGAATAGTTGGTAAACTGAATAACCTTAATTGAGGAAAATCTTGTTCAAACTGCTCCATAAAGACAATCCAATCGCCCTCATGGCCATCAAAAATTCGAATGCTCTGTTCAATGTGAAGTGGCTGCTGTTCTCCTATTGGCTTATGCGCCAAAACCCACTCCATCATCAACTTAGCCATAACAGGAAATCCTGGCATAAAATAGTGATTTTTAATAGAAAACCCAGGAACGCGATTGTAAGCGTTAGGAATAATCTCAGCCCCTTTGGGGTACTCCGCCATGCGAATACGCTGAGGGTATGCTTGCTCACCAAACTGTGCTTCAATTTCAGCCACCGCCTCTGGGTGCCGCTCCAACGAAACACCTAACGCTTGTGCCGCACACTGTCGGGTTCGATCATCTGGAGTAGCGCCAATCCCCCCAAAGCAAAACACCACATCACTGCGAGAAAAACTGTTTTTTAAAAAGTCGGTTAAACGCTGCGGTTCATCGCTTAAAATACTCACCTCAGACACCTTTAAACCACGTGGCTTTAATAATGAATTTGCCTGTGCCAAATGGCGGTCTTGTCGCTTTCCCGATAAAATTTCATCGCCAATAATCAAGAGGCGAATGGTCGCTTTCTTTTTCATAAATTCATTACCAACCCGACTTTAAAATGTTTATTATAGAGGGGTTTTACAGGTTATACCGATTTATCCACAACCCATACTAAGGCCTTTTTCTTTTATGTTGACTCACAGACTTGCCTTTTTACTATCTCTCTCTGTTCTGCTCATCGGTTGCGGAGGCGGGGGGGGAAATAATATTGTGCCAGAAACGGTAACCACACCCAGTTTTACTATTCCCTCTTTTATTCCAAGCGAACCTTACGAAGCACACCAGTTAGCAGTAAACGCCCCCACCGCTTGGGAACAAGGCTTTGCAGGGCAAGGTACCGTTATCGCGGTCATCGACTCTGGCATTAATGCCAGCCATACCGATTTTACCGAACGTTCTGGCGTGACCTTAATCGACACCATCAATGCCACGGGGTTTCAATTCGATGCCACCAATCAAACCGTCTACCAAGTAGATGACTACACCGATAACGATGGCCATGGTACCTATGTCAGCTCCATTGCCAGCGGTCAACAATATGGCATCGCCCCCTCTTCGGCCATTTTACCGATTAAAGTTTTTTTTGACCAACTCTCCATTGATTCAAGAATCATTGACGCCGCCTTACCCTACGCCGCTACCCGATCGGATGTCATTAATACCTCTCTATCGGGTCTGATTAACCCCATTAATATTGGCACTATTAACTCATACGACATTTACCGTTCGGCCTTACAAGCCAACAATACCGTCTTAATTACTGCAGCAGGCAATGAAAACTACCCTATTGGTGCCGATCACTTTGAAAATAACTCTTTCAGTCAAAACTTATCCATTGACCCTTCACTGGAAAATAAAGTTTTAAATGTTATCTCTGTGGATGAAAATGGCCTACGCTCCAATTTTTCAAACTACCCAGGTAGCTGTGCCGATGTCTCCCTTCAAGCTGACACTCCCTGCGATGAAGCCGTTATGAGCCAAATACAAAATAACTTTATCTCAGCACCGGGCGAAAATATTACCGCTGCAAGCTATCAATCCACAACGGGAACCGTTCTAGCCAGTGGTACGTCTATGGCGACTCCCATTGTGTCAGGGTCCGTCTCGCTCTTACTCTCCGCTTGGAATCAACTCTCCTCCTCAGAGGCCGTGGATATTTTAAAAACCACCGCTAATCGCTCTTTTACCGAATACACCCCCGCTGAATATGGAGTGGGTTTGCTGGACATTGCGGCGGCACTGGAACCCATTGGGGTCCTATCTGCGGCCACCACAGGTCAAGCCGCTTTGCTTTCCATTAACGACTCAACGGCAACACTTCCCCCCAGTTTAGCCGCCATTAAAAATAGTACAGCCCTCCAACAAACGGCTTATTTTGATGACTACAATCGGGATTTTTCGGTCAACACCACCGCTAATATTTACATTCAAAAAAACAGCATTGATTGGAATACCCACTGGCGCAATGCCTCATTCAATTCACGCTACACCCAAACCTTGCCACTGGGAGCGCACCAATTAAGCATCACCCATGATCCCAACACTCAACAACTCTTTCAAGCCCTGTCCCTCAGCGGAGACCACTATGCATTGCGCTACATCAGCCGTAAAGCCTATCAAACATCCGCCACCACGTTAGAGAAGATGGCCTTTGATTCCGCTTATTTTATAGGTGGCTCACCGCTCTATAAAGCCAACGATATTGTCAGCCTAACCTACCAACTCTCACCCTCATTGAGCCTATCCAGTGATTTTCAGTGGGCAAAAAGCTACGCGCGCAATACCCCATCCTCTCATGTGGACACCACCACACAGCTGGGCCTAAGCTACCAAGTCAGCCCAAATTTTCAGCTTGGATTCGGCGTAGAACACCACCAAGAGAGTAATGCACTGTTTGATTTACAGGGTGAGGGCACGTTCTCATTTGGCGAACAAAATCAAACACAACTCAACGTCTTCTCTGCCAACTACCGCTACGGAAACAACCAGCTTTATGGCCTCTTAAAAATAGGCCAGCTGGCAAAAACACAAAAAGCGGTGGCCAGCTACATTCACTTACAAAGCGCCACCATCGGTCAAAGCCTATTGGGCATACGCCATCAACTCGATACTCACACTCATCTTGGACTTCAAGCCTACCGCACACTCGGCATCACCTCTGCTAATATGACCCTCACTGTGCCTGTCGGCATGGACAGCAATGGCACCGTGCAAACGGTCACCGAAACCCTTCAGTACCAAGAAAACCTACTACCCAACACCTTAGAGCTATACTATCGTAGCCAGCCAATAAAAAATCTTCACTACACCTTAAACGCCCTCGCTGGTTCACAAGACATTGGTTTAGGATTTACACTCAATCGACCTTTTTAAAAGAGCCTCATGACACATAAAAATTCCCCCCCCCTTCCCACTGTACTGGCCATTTCAGGCTCCGATTGCTCGGCAGGTGCAGGCTTGCAGGCCGACTTAAAAACCATCCACGCACTGGGTGGCTATGCCCTTACCGTACCCACCGCGATCACCGCTCAAAACAGTCAAGGAGTGTCATCCGTTTACCCGCTGCCTGCGTATGTGGTGCAACAGCAACTGCACACCATCTCTGAAGACTACGATGTTCAAGCTATTAAAATAGGCATGTTAGGCAACCTCGAAATTTTAAACGTTGTAATTCAGTTCTTAAAACAGAGTAACACCCCCCATGTCATTGTAGACCCCGTTTTAATCAGCAGCAGTGGCAAATCCCTTTTAGAACCTGATGCACTACCCAAGTTTATCAACGAACTACTGCCACTGGCCACACTCATCACCCCAAATGTACCTGAAGTAAATGCACTTTTAGAAGGGGGGGGGAAAAATTTAAAGCCCCCTTTTCAAGGCCAAAAAGGGGAGGTCACCAACGTGGCACACACCCTATTTTCACTAGGCGTAAACGCCGCCGTTATCAAAGGGGGGCACAGTATTGAACCCTTGGCGACAGATTACTTAGTACACCCCAGCGACCACTCAGAGGTTACCGTTCACGCTTACTCAACCGAACGCATCAATACACCCCACACACACGGGACAGGCTGCACCTACGCCAGCGCCATTGCCACTGAACTGGCCAAAGGACTGTCTTTAACAGAAGCCATTCAACAGGCCAAAACGTATCTTTATGCCACACTAATTCACGCAAAAAATGCACAACCGAATTATCGAGTTTTACCAAATGAGCTTGAAATAGAAGGGGGGGGAAGAAAAGGGGGCTTAGCGCACTTTTATGAGTGGCAAGGCTATGATAAAAAAGCACAGCCTTAATTAAATGATGTTTACTGATTTAGTCGTGTGAAAAAGAGATATGTAACACTTTTAGCCTTCAATAAAAAACTACTCTCCTGGCGCCTTATCTTCTCCACTAAAAACGTCACTGTCTCCTTTAACCGTTTCAATAATACCTTGTACATGATCGCCTGTAGTTTCCAGTTTTTCGACCGCAACTTCGCTAAAATCTAAAAATGAGGATGCCAGCTCTCGGCTACCAAACCAGTCAAACATAATGGCGGCGGCTAATAATATAATCAACCAGATGATTAAGCTGATTTTGCTAAAAATACCCATTGTGTGATCCTCCGAATGGATGGTTTGAAAAGATGTTTAAAAATCCCCCCCCTATATTCAATAAAGGTAGGGGGGAGAAAAATTTTTGATTGTTTTTAATGGCCGTATCATACCTTATTTAACGAAGCCTAGGAGCCTGTCGGACCTAGGGTTTCTGCTTACCACTACGCCATGCTCGAATAGCAAAACGGGCGGGGTGGCTGGCATGATACAGAGACAGTGGCTGAACTAAGGCACGGCCTTGAATGTCGGCCAGCAAACTCTCTGCCGCTAAAAAAACCGACATTAAGCCCCTTGGACCATGCCCGTTAGAGACATACAAACCTCTTTGATAGTGCTGTTTTGGATACTTATAGACCACATGGGTGTGTGACTGCGAAAGATAGGCGGTTTTCATCCACTCTGGATCGGGTACCGCACCAATAATCGGCAGATGATCGGGCGTAGTGGGACGAAAAGCGACACGTCCTGTGACCTCTGTGGCGGTCTTTTTAACAGAGGATTTTATCCAGTTAGGCAGAGCACTCACCGCTGACTCCAGATTGGTTTGATGGCCTTTTAGGGAGGTGGTTTTACTCATATCGGGGGCTTCGAACGTAGCACCCGACACCGCACCCCCTTCACACGGTGCGGAGTAACCAGCATGGGTGACGGGTAAATTAAGCGGGGTCTGAATTTGATCAGAAGTAAGATGCGATACTTGCCCTTTAACGGGTCGAATCGGT
>WFQP01000097.1 GCA_015487015.1 Thiomicrorhabdus sp. | reverse complement strand
TCAATGAGATTGAACACACCAAGACCAAGGTTAAATCACCACAGACCAACGGCATCTGTGAACGTTTCCACAAAACGATATTACAGGAGTTTTATCAGATTACATTTCGTAAGAAGATCTATGATTCAATTGATGTATTGCAAGCTGATTTAGATGAATGGATCGATTTTTACAACAATGAACGCACACATCAAGGTAAAATGTGTTGTGGCCGAACACCAATGGAAACATTGGAAGATGGCAAAAAAGTATGAGCTGCAAAGCTCATAGCTTAAACTTAACCTGACAGGACACCAAATCAAAATGAGGAACTGTCAGATTAAGTCTGAACTTCTACAGAGTATCCAATTTTTTCCCTGCCTTTTTTATTTGCTTTAACCTAACTTTGGAGGCGTATTAGTCTAGCTTGTAATCCGTGGTTGATTTATAGCTGTATGGTGGTTTCTGTACGGATTTTTTAAGGTATTTTGAAAAGTTTTCTTGCAATGTTTTGAGTTGTAATTGAATTTCAGTTTGTTGTTGATTAAGTGTACTGAGCTCTTTTTTAAGAGTGGTTAACGTTTTTTGAAGGTGCTTGTCGTTAGACGAGCTTGTGAGCTTTCCTGATAGGGTTTTTTGAATGGTTTTTAAAGCTTTATCTTGTTTGCGAATGAGCCAGCTTAAGTCATTTAGCTTCTTGAGTTGTGCAGGGTCGGTTACAGATTGTTTGGTTTGTGAAATACTTTTAACAGTTTGTTTTTGGGATGCTTGGTTTAATAACTCTTGCATTAAAGCTTTCAACTCTTTGTGTTGAGCATTAAGCTGCTCAATGCTTAAGGAGTTGTTGGATGCCTGCTTGGTTGATACTACTTTGGTTGTTTCTTTGGCTTTGGTAATTGTGGGATCAACGATTACTTGTTTGATGTTATTGATATTACTTTGGCTATTTAGGCGTTTTATATCGGCACTCATAGCTTCGGTAAGAGAGGCCAGTTCGTCTGTTTTTACCGTGAGCTTATTGCTGAGCAATTTACTTTCGGTTTGAATAATATCAAGCACCTCACCTTTATGTTGTGCGTTTTGTTGGTTGAGTAGGTAGAAGAAATAGCCAATAGAACCGAGCGAAATGATACTGATGGCTAGGGTTGCTCCAAGCATAACCGCAAAGTATTTTTTGGCGGTTTGTTGTTCTCTTAGTGTATTTCGTACCGCTTGTCGCCAGTTATTACTCAGCTCTTCAAGCTCAGTATTTCGGGCTTTAAGTTGCTCTGAGAGTTTGATGGCGGTTGTGGCAGCAGACTGACTTTGTTTGGCGGCTTCTTGTGATGTTTTGGCCGTTTTGAGCAAAATTTTACTATACGTTTCTTGAGTGCTGTCATTGAGCGCCGACTTTTTTTGGTCAAGATTTTGTACATCATTGTCCAATACTTGTGTACTGACTTCGAGTTCTTCGACATCCTGCAGTAAGTCGTCAACGATATTGCTCATGGGGCTACCTATATTTTGATTAGGTGAATTATTGGGTAAATCATTATAAGTTGTCAAGCGACCCTATATTTATAGGCTCGGATTATGATTGTTTTAATTCTGAAATTCGTTGTTTTAAATTTTGATTAACTTCTTTTAATTTTTTGTTTTTGGTTTCAATTTCTTGCAGTTGTTCGATGATTTCAGGGGTGGGGGTATCAGTATTGATGTCATCTAAATTAATATGATACCCTGCATTTTTTGCCGCTTCAAAGGCATTTTCGGAGGCCGCAAAGGTTGCTTCAATTGCTTGTTGAATTTGTTCGGCTGATTGTTGAGCTTGTTTGCTGGTTGATATAGCCATTTGGATCGCTTCTTGAGCATTACTGTGGACGTTGGAAGCGATCTCTTGAACTTCTTGATCAATTTGAATCGCTTCTTCCATAGTATGAACAGCTTGCTGAGTTTGTGAGACCAGTTGTTCGACTTGAGCAGTCGATTCTGTGGACTCTTTTTCCTCTGTTATTTCATTATCTATAGTATTTGTCGTGGGGCTAATATCCGTCAGGTCTTCGCCGGCAATATTATCCTCGTTAGCCATCGGTTCAATGTCAGCTTCTAGTTCACTTTCATTTTGAATTTCTTCTATTTCTGGGGTATCGTCGGTTTCTTCTACACCCACCAAATCATCTGTTTCGTCTAGGCCACTTATTTCATCAGTTGTTTCTAAAGGCTCTTCGAGGATGGAATCGTTTTCAATATCTGATGTTTCCATGTGCTCATCAGCATCTTTTGATGCGGTATTTTCAACCGTTTCAGGCTCTGTAGCACTTGAGGGGGGGGAGATTTCAATAGACGTTTCGGTTGTTTCATTAATTTCGGCCATGAGGCTGTCAATATCGTCTACATCAAGCGGAGTTTCTTCTTTTGATTCTGCGGCTTCGATCACCTCTGGTGCTTCGTCCTCCAGTTTTGTGGGCAGGCCGTCTAATTCATCGAGAAGTTCATCCGCTTGAACGCTACCTTCTGATTCTAGAGTACTCCCCATTTCTTCTGAGAGTTCGCCCATCATTTCGAGCATTTCTTGAGTGGCTTGGTCATCTTTTTCAACATTTATATCCGACATGGCTCAGGTTCCTATCGCGTGTACAGAGTTTTTTTGTTATTTATCTAGCGATGAAAAAGCATTTTATGTGCCATTTATTCGTTTTAAGGACTTGTTTGGAGATTTCTTAAGGGGGGGAAATTATTAGGGCAGTTAAAATTGAGTGTTTTTTGAGTAACAGGGTGCTTAAAGGAGAGGGTTGTCGCATGTAATAGTAGACGTTTTGACATATTGAGCGTCATGGGATCGGCATAGAGGTTATCGCCTAAAATAGGATGCCCAAGTGATTTCATATGCAATCTTAATTGATGAGAGCGTCCTGTAATGGGGGTGAGTTCAATGAGAAAGCGATCGGAGTCTTGTTTCAGTATTTTCCAGTGTGTTTCGGCGGACTTTCCTTGTTTAAAGTCAATCATTTGTAGGGGACGTCTTTCCCAATCGCAACGCATGGGAAGCTTCATGGTTCCTTGTTGTTGAGAGGGAATGCCAGCGCAAATAGCATGGTAGGTTTTGGCGGTTTCACGTTCCTGAAATTGGCGACTTAGATTACGATGCGCTTCAGCATTTAAGGCCAGTACCATTAAGCCCGAGGTGTCCATATCTAATCGGTGTACAATTTTGATGGTAGGGTAAAGAGGGAGTAGATGAGAGAGTAAGCACTCTTGTTTCTCAGGCCCACGTCCAGGTACAGAGAGTAAGCCACTGGGTTTGTTGGCAATTACAATATTGTTGTCGGCGTATTGAACCCATGTATTGTTAAAAATGAATTGGGTTTGGGGCTGATTTGGGTTAGAGGGGTGCATTTATGTGGACGGCCTTGTAATATAGGCCTCTATTTTAACCGATGGGTGTGATGAAAATGTCAAAAAAAGTGTCTGTTTTATTTGTGTGCTTAGGTAATATTTGCCGTTCTCCAACTGCGCATGGTGTATTTCGAAAGATGGTGCATGAGGCGGGTTTGGAAGATGTGATTGATGTTGATTCTGCAGGAACGGCTGCGTTTCATATTGGAAAATCACCAGACAGTCGTTCGGTTCAGGTGGCAAAAGGACGAGGGGTTGATATGACGGACTTGAGGGCGCGCCAAGTCGATTTAGGTGATTTTTATCAATACGACTATGTATTAGCGATGGATGAGGCCAATTTTTCTAATTTAAAGGAGGTGGCTTTGCCTGAGCATTATGAAAAAATAGATTTGTTTTTGTCGTACTCAGAAGACTTTTCTGAAACGGAAGTCCCCGACCCTTATTATGGAGGGGCAAAAGGGTTTGATTATGTGTTTGATCTAGTGGAGTCTGCTTCGCAAGGTTTGTTACAAGCGATTAAGAAAACACATTTGTCATAATACTGGCTGAGTACACAGACAAAACTAAAAAAGCCCCCAATCAAACGAGTTGACTGGGGGCTTTTTTAAATAGCTATTGTGAAAAAATAAACAGCTTAAGACTCTTTTGAGGCCTTTGTTTCTGTAGTCTCAATAGGGGTTTCTGATGTGACTTCTTGTACGGGGGGTTCAACAACCGATTTAGGGGTTACTTCCTGTACCGGAGTTTCAACAACTGCTTCAGAAGTTTCTTCCTGTACCGGAGTTTCAACAACCGCTTCAGGAGTTGCTTTCTGTACCGGAGTTTCAACAACCGCTTCAGGAGTTGCTTTCTGTACCGGAGT
The DNA here is from genome assembly GCA_015487015.1 of Thiomicrorhabdus sp. GTDB lineage: Bacteria > Pseudomonadota > Gammaproteobacteria > Thiomicrospirales > Thiomicrospiraceae > Thiomicrorhabdus. Next base: position 16,123 of record WFQP01000097.1, on the reverse strand, counting down.
TTCAACAACCGTTTCAGGAGTTGCTTTCTGTACCGGAGTTTCAACAACCGTTTCAGGAGTTGCTTTCTGTACCGGAGTTTCAACAATCGCTTCAGAAGTTTCTTCCTGTACCGGAGTTTCAACAACCACTTCAGAAATGACTTCTTGTACTGGAGTTTCAACAACCGCTTCAGGAGTTGCTTCTGAAGGGGAAGGTATCTCGGCTTCAGGAGTCGCTGTTTGCACCAGTGCGGTAATCGTATTAGGTGTCACAGAGTTAATTGACATCTCTTCTGCGCCAACCGGTGCACGACGGCGACTGTTGTAATTACGGCTGTTGTAGCGGCTACGATGGCGTTGTCCACCAGAGCGTGGTTTCTTGTTCTGTGGAGTCGTATTAGTCTCACTGTTTTCATTGGTGCTAACTGCAGTCTGCTGTTCTTTAACCTCTTTCTCTTTACGAGCGTTATGGTCTTTATTTGAACGACGACTTGGTTTTTTAGACGCATCAGAATTTGAAGGCTTATTATTATGAGCAGACTTTTTATCTTGATCGTCCGAAATTTGACGGCGATTTCGGTGAGTACGACGATTATGGTCATCATCACGACGATTGCGATTGCGTTGATGAGGACGTTGTGATCTTTGTTGTGGTCTTTTAGGCGCTTCTTCGGGTGCTTCTTCTTCCTCTTTGCTGAATAGGGAAGTCCAAATGCGCGAAAACAGACCCGGTTTGCTTTCTTCTACAACAGGTGTTGGTGCAGGAGGTGCTGTTTGTTGTATCGCTTTAACAGCAGGCTCTTCTTTTGGTTTTTGTGGCTTTTGATTTTGTGCTTCTTCTTGTTGCGATAGCTCAGGAGTAATCATCTCTTTAATTTCATAGCTAGCATTGATCGGCGTTTCGTCTCCGTTACGCGTACGCTCAATAACGTATTGTGGTGTAGCTAAGTTTTCATTAGGCACAATCAATACATGTAGGCTATGACGATCTTCAATTTTAATAATTTGATTACGTTTTTCATTGAGCAAGAAGGTAGCAACGTCTACGGGTAACTGGACGGTTACACGGCGCGTTTGCTCTTTCATGCTCTCTTCTTCAAGTAAGCGAAGAATGGAGAGCCCTAAAGACTCGACACCACGAATAACGCCTACACCATGACAGCGTGGGCAGACAATTTGTGTAGATTCTTCAATCGATGGGCGTAAGCGCTGACGAGACATTTCAAGCAGACCAAAGCGCGAAATTTTTCCGATTTGCACACGGGCACGATCGGATTTTACGGAGTCACGCATTCTGTTCTCAACATCACGTTGATGTCTATTTGAGTGCATGTCGATAAAATCAATCACAACCAGCCCGCCTAAATCGCGTAAACGCAACTGGCGTGCGATCTCTGTAGCGGCTTCCATATTGGTATTAAAGGCGGTATCCTCAATATCACTGCCTTTAGTGGCCCGGCTTGAGTTGATGTCGATAGCGGTTAAAGCTTCGGTAATATCAATGACAATTGAACCACCTGATGGCAAGGTCACTTCACGTTGGTAAGCCGACTCGATTTGAGACTCAATTTGAAAGCGAGTGAACAGCGGAATCGTATCTTGATACGGTTTTACTTTATACACTTGCTGTGGCATAACATGCTGAATAAAGTCACGCGCTTTGTGAAATACTTCCATGTTATCAATGATGATTTCACCAATATCTTGGCGCAAATAATCACGTATTGCTAAGATAACGATGTCAGATTCTTGATGAATTAGAAAGGGTGCCGCTTTTTCTGTAGAAGCTTTTTTAACAGCTTCCCAAAGTTGCACAAGGTAATTTACCCCCCACTGCAACTCTTCGGTATTTTTGCCCACACCTGCGGTACGGATAATTAGTCCCATGCCATCTGGTGTGTTTAGGTCGCGTAAGGTATCACGAATACCTGAGCGATCGTCACCTTCAATGCGTCTTGAGATACCACCCGCTTTCGGGTTATTTGGCATCATTACTACATAGGGGCCTGCAAGAGTAATTTGTGTGGTCAGTGCTGCGCCTTTGTTGCCTCGTTCTTCTTTTTGAACTTGAACGATGATCTCTTGACCCTCTTTTAGAACGTCACGAATACTGAGGCGACCAGATTCAGATTTGTTCTTTGGAAAGTACTCTTCGGCGACCTCTTTAAAAGGGAGAAAGCCGTGGCGTTCTGAACCGTAATCAACAAAAGCAGCTTCTAAGCTTGGCTCTACACGTGTGATTCGGCCTTTGTATATATTAGCTTTTTTCTTTTGGTGGTGTGGGGTTTCAACATCTAGATCGTACAGGGTTTGCCCGTCTACTAGGGCAATTCGCGTCTCTTCTACTTGAGTCGCATTAATGAGCATTCTTTTCATGCTGTTTCTCTTTCTTAGTTTAGCTAAGAGATGCATAAGTACAGGAGTAAAAAGCAGACGAAAACAATGGTTGGGCTAAAACTGTCAAGAGGCAGTAAAGCTTGTTTAGGCGGGTTGTTACGAACAAAATAGACGGAGTAGAGGCTAAAATATACAAACGTAGGTAAGCGGGAATAAGTAAGGGCAATAGGTAAGAAAGATTAAGGCGTTTATATTTTTTATATTTATATAAGCGGTTCTGTATTTTCAGTCTTGGCTTTTGATCTTTTTAGATCACCTATTTTGGTCGTACGGTACTTAATGGGCTTTTAGTTTACGTTGTTGTTTTAATTTATTAGCTTGCCATTTTTGGCTTAATGAATTGCCGTATTGCAAATCATATTTCGGGTCTTTTTTGTGTAACACTGGTATTGAGCAAACGCATGGAGTTTTTTCTAATTTATTTTTATTAGGCTGTTTTGCTCTAGCCGGCAGACTTATCGTCTGTTGTTTACAATGCTTTTAAAACGATCTTTTTTAAGTTTACGTTATAATTTTCGTATCACTGCTTTGGCGTCTTAGGAATCCTTAATAGCGTTCTGCGCCAATCAGTTTTTAGGCTTTTTATCTTGTACGGATGCATGTCTTAGAGTTTTTATAGGCAATAAGTTTTGTGTTTAAGTGACACGTTTATTGGCCTATTTTTAAAATTCTTATTTGTTCTATTTTCACTATTTTATGAGTGAAAATGACATCTGCTACAAATTTAGCTGTGCAAATATAGCATTCATTTTTACGCTATGCAATGACAACCTGTCGTTCTATCTGTAAACTGTGGCAAAAATGTGAATAATCTGTGGGTAATTTAAAAAAATATGGCAAATGTAAGATTTGTTGAGGTGACAGAAGAGGATGAAGGTCAAAGAGTTGATAACTTTTTGATGCGGCATTTACGTAAAGCACCTCGAGCATTAATTTATCGTATTATTCGCAAGGGCGAAGTACGGGTGAATAAAGGTCGTGTTAAGGTCAGTACGCGTTTAAAAGCGGGTGACCGTGTTCGCATTCCGCCAGTGAGTGTGCCTGAGAAGGTCGAGGTGGATGCTTCTGACATTCCGCATGCGCAATTGCAACGCATTGAGGCTAGTATCTTATTTGAAGACAAAGACTTAATGGTGATTAACAAGCCTTCTGGCATTGCTGTGCACGGTGGAGGAGGGTTGAACTGGGGATTGATTGAGGTCGTACGTGTTTTAAGGCCATTGGCTAAACGTTTGGAATTAGTACATCGTATTGACCGAGACACGTCAGGGTGTTTATTAATCGCTAAAAAAGCGTCGGTTTTAAAAGCGCTGCATGCTCAAATTAGAGAGAATCAATTTGATAAGCGTTATTTAGCCATTGTTATGGGGCGATGGCCTAAAAAGGTACAAAAAGTGAATTTACCTTTGCATAAAGCACACTTAAAAGATGGTGGTTGGCATGTTTCGGTAGATCAGCGAGGTAAGGAGGCAATTAGTTATTTTCGTTTGGAGCAAGCTTTAAATGGCTGTGACTTGATGTCAGTAAAGCTTAAAACCGGTCGAACACACCAAATTCGGGTACATTCCTTGGCGCAAGGGTGTGCATTATTGGGAGACGACCGCTATGGTGATCGCAGCTTGAATAAAAAATTTAGACCGTTGGGGATGAAGCGTTTGGCGTTGCATGCTCAGTTTTTAGGGTTTACACACCCTGTAACACAAGAAAAAATGTTGTTTGAAGCACCGTTGTATTCTGACTTTAAGCAAATTATTAACACGTTAAAAATAAAAGAAAAGTGATGAAAAAATACAAAGCCGTAATTTTTGATTGGGACGGAACCTTAATGAATTCCGAAAAACGTATTGTAAGCTCTATTCAGCATGCAGCGAAAGCCTGTGGTTTTCCCGTGCTTTCACATGATGAGTCGAAACAAATTATTGGATTGAGTTTGGAGAATGCTATCTTAGGGTTATATCCTGATGCCGATCAACATCAAGTTGTCGCTATGGCAGAAGCATACACGCAGTTTTTTTTAGAAGAGTGCAGTGTAGAGATGGAAGCCTTTGATGGTGCTGAGGCTTTGCTGTTTAATTTGAGTCAAAGTGGTGCTAAATTAGCGATTGCAACCGGTAAAAGCCGTAAAGGGTTGGATCGAGTGTTAAGTGAGTGCGGTTTTGGTGTTTATTTTGATATGACGCGTACGCCTGTGGAGTCGGCGTCTAAGCCTGATCCCTTAATGTTAGCTCAAATTTTAGAAGCGTTTGGTTTGTCAGAGCATGAAGCTGTGATGATTGGCGATACCACTTTTGATATGGAGATGGCACAAAATATTGGTATGGATCGTGTGGCTTTGAGTCATGGCGTTCACCAAATGGAGGTGCTGTCACCCTATAACCCTGTCGCAGAGCTGAACTCACTACAGGAATTAAATGCTTGGTTGCTTCAACGAGTTTAGTTGTTTTCTATTTGGGCGTTAGGGGGAGCGCATAGCCCATTTTATAAAAGATGCCAGTGAGTTCAATCAGCGGTAAGCCGATAAGTGCATTGGGATCTGTGCTGGTGATACCTTCAAATAAGGTAATGCCTAATCCTTCCGACTTAAAACTGCCCGCACAATTAAAAGGTTGCTCGATATCGAGGTAATTTTTGATGACCTCCGTAGAGAGCTTTCTAAATTGAACTTGCGTGGTATCCATGCATTCAAACTGTTGTGAGCTTGTGGTGTTAATGACCGTTAATCCCGTATAAAAGGTAATGGTTTGTTGGCTAAACTGTTGCAACTGTTTGACGGCATTTTCCATGGTATGGGGTTTTCCGATGGGCTGGTCTTGATAGGTCGCACACTGATCGGAGGCAATGATAATGCTGTTTGGAAAGCGAAGTGCAATCTCTTGTGCTTTTTCATTAGAGAGTCGAGCCACCGTCTCTTTAGGCGACTCATAATTTAAAGGTAATTCATCAATATTAGGCGCAACTTGTTCAAAGGAAAGGTTTAGTTTTTGAAGAAGCTGTTTTCTAAAGGGAGAGGTTGAAGCCAGAATAATGTTTGGCAGAGGCTCGTTTGAAGAGGTGTGAAAAGTATGAAAAGACATGGCTTGATGGTTCTCTTTGGTTTCGTAGGTAAGTGGTTGTAGGGTATATTCAAAATTATTAGAGGAGCCCTATATTTAAAGCTTAAATTCCTACGGTTTTTTTTACGTTATTTTTTTGACTTAGTTAAATGATAACGGTATGATTCGCGCCTATGTTAGACAAGCTACCTGAATTTATCGATCCAATCAACTCTGTGAACCATAATAAACAATTTGTGGGGCGAGTCAATCAAAGCCGTTTAAAGCGTTTGATTGAGCTTATTGGCGCATCGGATCGTGATGTTAAGGTCGAACTAAACTTTTATTATGATAAAGCATTAAAATTCCCTGCTTTTATTATGAAATTAGAGACGGTTCTAGAATTACAGTGTCAGCGTTCATTAGAAACGTTTGAGTATCTGATTGAGTCAGAGACCAAAGGAATCTTTACTGAATCGCTGGCATTGGCAAAAGATTTGCCAACAGAGGTTGAAGTGTTTTTATTGACAGAAGAGGATAAAATGCCCTCTTTTGATTGGGTTGAGGAGGAGCTGTTGCTTTCGGTACCGCTTGCTCCCGTGAGTGACTCAAGTTCAATGCACTATAAAAATGAGACGGTTTCAGATGCCGATGAGCATGATGCGGCAGAAAAATCGAATCCGTTTGCAATATTGCAAACGTTAAAAAAATAGAATTCATAATAGTATTTATTTTAGGAGAGTACCATGGCAGTCCAAAAGAGCCGTAAAACCCCATCAAGACGTGGAATGCGTCGTTCACATGATGCACTATCTGCACCGACTTTAACGGTTGATGAAACAACGGGTGAAGTTCACCGTCGTCATCACGTAACAGCGGACGGGTATTACAAAGGTAAAAAAGTCGTTCAAGATAAGGCTTAATTCATCTTGACTATCAATATTGCCATCGATGCGATGGGCGGTGATCACGGTTTACCCGTCACCGTTCCAGCGTCTCTCGATGCACTCAAAAAATTCTCTGATATTCACATTATTTTAGTCGGTAAAGAAGACTTAATTAATGCGGAACTTTCAAAACATCCATACGATGACTCTCGAATCTCTGTGCAACACGCTGAACAAGTGGTTGAAATGGACGATTTACCCTCTAATGCCTTAAGAAAGAAAAAACAGTCTTCCATGCGTATCGCCTTAAATTTGGTGAAAGAAGAGCAGGCACAAGCGTGTGTCAGTGCTGGGAATACTGGAGCATTAATGGCGGTCGCCAAGTTTGTACTGAAAATGTTACCTGATATTGAACGCCCTGCTATCTGTACAACTATGCCAACGATGAAAGGTCATGTTCATGTGTTGGACTTAGGAGCGAATGTAGGCTGTACAGGTGAGCAGTTAGCACAATTTGCTATGATGGGCTCGGTGTTGGCGCAAGCGATTGATGACAATGCGTCACCTAGAGTTGGGTTGTTAAACATCGGTGAGGAGGAGATCAAAGGCCATCCTCGCATTAAAGAAGCGCATCAAATCCTTCAGTTACCAAGTATTAACTACATTGGTTATGTTGAAGGCAATGATATCTTTAAAGGCGATGTTGATGTTGTCGCTTGTGATGGATTCGATGGTAATATTGCATTAAAATCCAGTGAAGGGGTGGCTAAAATGATCGCCTTCTATTTAAAAGGTGCGTTTAGTAAAAACCTTTTGACCAAGCTGGTGGCGGTGATTGCTTATCCTGTTTTAAAATCCTTTAAAGATAAAGTGGACCCTAGTCGTTATAACGGGGCTTCTTTATTAGGTTTGCGTAAAATAGTGATTAAAAGTCACGGCAGTGCAGACCGTTCCTCTTATTTTCATGCCATTGCCGAAGCGCGGTTGGAAGTGAAAAAAAATGTCCCTGAATTGATCTCCTCAGAAGTTTCTAAGTTGATTAAACAACAAGCCAATGAAATAGTGGTTGAATAAAATCCTGTCTTTATTTAAGGAACCACTGAATAAATCCCGTAGGGTGGGACTTCAAGAAATCCTCTATCAAGAATTATCCCTTGAATAGAAAGCTTGAAGACCCACAGAATTTTAATGGATTTATTCAGAGGTTCCTTAACAGGATTTGAACCTTTCTTAATGTTGAGTAATTATGAATCAAAAAATCTATAGCCGTATTGCTGGCACAGGTGGTTATCTACCTAAAAAAATCTTAACCAATGCCGACCTTGAAAAAATGGTGGACACCAGTGATGAATGGATACGTGAGCGAACAGGAATTGAGCAACGTCATATTGCCGCTGAAGGGCAGACGACTTGTGATCTAGCTGAACAGGCCTCGTTAAAGGCGCTTGAGATGGCGGGGGTTGATGCCAGTAAAATTGATTTGATTATTGTCGCGACAACTACGCCTGATAAAACCTTTCCGAGTACCGCCTGTTTACTGCAACAGCGATTAGCCATTCATGGCTGCCCAGCCTTTGATATTCAGGCCGTGTGTTCTGGTTTTGTATACGCGTTAAGTGTGGCGGACCAATTTATTAAAACAGGCATGGCAAAATGCGCGTTGGTCGTGGGGGCGGAAACGTTGTCGCGTATTACCAACTGGACGGACCGTAACACCTGTGTTTTGTTTGGTGACGGTGCGGGGGCGGTTCTGTTAGAAGCCTCGGAGCAACAAGGTATTTTATCTACACACATTCATGCCGATGGGCAATACGAAGACCTCTTACATGTGCCTTCAGGAATATCTAAACTGCCCACTACAGACTCAATTGAAGAGCGCACTATGAACATGAAGGGCAATGAGGTGTTTAAGATGGCGGTGAATACATTAAGCCGTATCGCAAAAGAAACTCTTGAAGCCAATGGTTTGCAAAAAGAGGATCTTGATTGGCTCGTGCCACATCAAGCCAATTTACGCATTATTAACGGCACCGCTAAAAAATTAAAATTATCTCCAGAGCAAGCTGTTATCACAGTGCATAAACATGCAAATACATCCAGTGCATCAGTGCCAATGGCGCTGGATGAAGCCATTCGTGATGGTCGAATTCAGCGAGGTCACATGCTGTTGCTTGAAGCTTTTGGTGGTGGCTTTACATGGGGTTCGGCGTTAATTCGTTATTAGTTTAATGTTCTATAGGGGGGGGAGAAAATTTCCCCACTCGTACAAAGCGTTTAAAGTATTTAAGTAGGTATTAAGTTATGTCATATGCATTTATTTTTCCAGGTCAAGGCTCACAGTCGGTAGGGATGTTATCAGAGCTTGCTGCGTCTCACTCTCAAGTGTCAGAAGTGTTTAAAGAGGCTTCTGCTGTATTGGGGTATGACTTGTGGAACGTGGTTCAAAACGACCCTGAAGGTAAATTGAACCAAACGGATATTACGCAACCGGCTATGTTGGCGGCTGGTATGGCTGTATATCGTACTGTGCTTGCTCAAAAAGTATGTGCGCCAGCCTTTATGGCGGGACACTCATTGGGTGAGTACACCGCACTGGTTGCCAGTGGTGTGATGACATTGGCTCAAGGTATTGAGCTGGTTTCAGAGCGTGGACGTTTAATGCAGTCAGCCGTACCAGAAGGTCAAGGTGCGATGGCGGCTGTGCTTGGGCTAGAGGATGCACAAGTGGTTTCTGTTTGTGAGCAGGTTCAGGGTGTTGTAGAGGCGGTTAATTTTAACTCTCCGGGTCAGGTAGTGATTGCCGGCAATAAAGATGCGGTTGAAAAAGCGATTGTTGCCGCAACCGAGGCTGGTGCTTCTCGCGTGGTGCCTTTGCCTGTCAGCGTACCTTCCCATTGTTCTCTTATGAAGCCTGCGGCGGATAAATTAGCTGAAAAGCTGGAAAGCATGGTATTTAATATGCCTACTGTGCCCGTTTTGCATAATGTACAATTTAGCGAAGCCAAAGACAGTGACGAGATCAAAGCACTGTTAGTCCAGCAGTTGTACCGCCCTGTTCAATGGGTTGAAACGATTAATACTATGAAGCAGCAAGGGGTTGAATCCTTGTATGAGTTGGGCCCAGGTAAAGTGTTAATGGGGCTAAATCGCCGTATTGACCGAAAAATGAAGGTACAACCTGTATTTGATAACGCAACATTAGAAAAAGCGTTAGCAAGTTTGTAGAATAAAAAGTATCATTAGTGGATTGAATTTAAAAAAATTTAGGCAGGAAAATCATGTTAACAGGAAAGGTTGCATTTGTTACGGGTGCAAGTCGTGGAATTGGCAAGGCGATTGCCTTAGAACTGGCAGCACAAGGTGCGATTGTTATTGGAACCGCAACGTCTGAATCGGGTGCAGATAATATTTCTACCTACCTGAAAGAAGCGGGTGCACAAGGTGCTGGCAAGTGTTTGAATGTCACCAACGGAGAGATGATTACCTCTGTATTAGCTGAGGTAACTAAAGAGTTTGGTGTTCCCACTATTTTAGTCAACAATGCGGGCATTACGCGTGATAACCTGTTAATGCGCATGAAGGATGACGAGTGGGATGATATTATTCAAACCAATTTGAGTTCTGTTTTTCGTATGAGCAAAGCATGTTTGCGTGGCATGATGAAAGCCAAAGGCGGACGTATTATTAATATCGCCTCTGTGGTTGGAGTGATGGGTAATGCGGGTCAAACCAACTATGCCGCGGCAAAAGCCGGTATTATTGGGTTTAGTAAATCATTAGCACGGGAAGTGGGTACTCGAAATATTACCGTAAACACCATTGCACCTGGATTTATTGATACTGATATGACGCGTGGATTGCCCGAAGAGCAACGTACAGCACTTACACAGCAAATTCCATTAAGTCGCTTAGGATCACCTGAAGACATCGCCAAGTCGGTCTCTTTTTTAGCGGGAGAGGGTGGATCCTACATTACAGGGCAAACTTTAAACGTAAATGGCGGCATGTACATGGTCTAACTCTTGTTATACCTTAAGATTTTAAAGCGAATAATGAAATAATTTTTGATAAAACTTGAAAAACGCTGAGTATAAAGCGAGAATACGTCAAAATTAAGAAGATTTTTAAATATAAATTAAGTTGGAGAACTCCATGAGCAGTATTGAAGAGCGCGTAAAAAAAATCGTTGTTGAGCAATTAGGTGTAGAAGAAGATCAAGTAACAGCAGATGCATCATTTGTTGACGATTTAGGTGCCGATTCTCTAGACACCGTTGAGCTAGTTATGGCATTAGAAGAAGAGTTTGATTGCGAAATTCCTGATGATGAAGCTGAAAAAATCTCTACATTAGCGCAAGCGACTTCTTACGTAAACGCAAACCTATAATTTAAACTATAGATTGTTTTTAGGTATGCATTTAAAAGCCGTATTTTTACGGCTTTTTTTGTTTTTAAAATAGTTATTATAAAAATTTATTTTTCAGAAAAATAGAGGGTATCGGTTTGACTAAACGTCGTGTTGTAATCACTGGAGTGGGTGCGTTGTCTGCGGTTGGCTTAACGGTAGATGAAAACTGGAATAACTTAGTTGCGGGTAACAGCGGAATTGATTATTTAAACAAATTTGATACGGATGCCTATACGGTTAAGTTTGGTGGTGTTTTAAAAGGGTTTGATGTCTCAGAGTACATCTTGCCTAAAGAAGCCAAAAAAATGGACCCCTTTATTCATTATGGCATTGCAGCGGGCGCACAAGCCATTCGTGACTCAGGCTTAGAGATTACTGAAGAGAATGCCACACGTATTGGCGTCTCCATTGGTTCGGGCATTGGTGGTATTGGTTCAATTGAAACTCAACACAAAACCTACTTGAAGTCAGGGCCCCGACGCGTTTCACCATTTTTTGTTCCCAGCTCGATTGTGAATATGATTTCAGGTAATTTATCAATTATGTTTGGGCTGAAAGGGCCTAACTTAGCGATTTCAACCGCATGTGCCACTGGTACACACAGCATTGGTGATGCTGCTCGTATGATCGAATACGGCGATGTGGATGTCATGATTGCCGGTGGGGCAGAGCACGCCACCACTCAGTTGGGCTTAGCGGGCTTTGCCGCCGCACGTGCACTGTCTACACGTAATGATGACCCACAAGCCGCTAGCCGTCCTTGGGACAAAGACCGTGATGGGTTTGTTTTAAGTGACGGTGCGGGTGCCGTGGTACTTGAAGAGTACGAACACGCCAAAGCGCGTGGTGCCGAGATTTATGCTGAAGTGTTAGGCTTTGGTATGAGTGGTGACGCGTATCATATGACTCTACCCTCTAAAGGGGGCGAAGGGGCTGGACGTTGTATGGCGACAGCACTGACTAATGCCAAAATGGATGTAACACAAATTGACTACATTAATGCACACGGCACATCGACTCCTGCGGGGGATCTCTGTGAAACCAGTGCGGTGAAATCGGTATTTGGTGAGCACGCTTATAAGTTGGCAATGAGTTCCACCAAATCGATGACAGGGCACTCACTGGGTGCGGCCGGAGCAATGGAGGCTGTTTTTACTGCGCTCTCCATTAAAAAACAGGTGCTGTTACCCACCATTAATTTAGACACCCCTCAAGAGGGGTGTGATTTAGACTATGTTGCCCATGAAGCGCGTGATGCCAAAGTAGACTATGCACTGTCAAACTCCTTTGGGTTTGGTGGCACCAATGCAACGCTTGTTTTAGGGAAAATTTAATTGTCTGTTTTGACTGGAATCGTATGCGGTGTTTTGAGCGCGGCATACGTATCCGTCTGTTCGGTTTGATTTCTCATGTCTTCAAAAAATATATCTTCACCTGTGATTACACGAGCCATTTCGCTTTCAAATCAAGCTTCCATTGATCTATCTCAGCTTCATGCCCTAAACCCAGAGCGCTACCCTTTTTTATTAGAGAGTGTCGCACACGGGGGATTGGGTGAATTTGATATTTTGTTCGCTTTTCCACAAGCCTCTTTGCAACTCAATGAGGTCAAAGATAAAGCCCCTTTTTTAGCACAAGCTGAGGCAGACTTTAAGCGACTGCAAGTAGCAAGCGTTGATAATGAAGCCAACTTGCCGTTTACCGGTGGCTGGTTCGCCTACTTTAGTTACGACTATGCACAAGTGGTCGAGCCTGTTTTAGACCTACCTAACTCTGAATTTCCGTTAGCAATACTGACCCGAGTACCCGCTGCGGTAATTGTCAAGCACGCCACACAAGAGCTTTTTGTGGTTGCCGAAGCGGAGCAGGCCAGTGTACTGGATCAAATGGAAGTGGATATTCAAAAGGTAGTTTCACTGATTCCTTCTCCCTTGGCCGTCAAAACGCATCAAGCGATTGAAGAGCCACCCGAAAAATACTTGCAAGGCATTCAGGCCATTAAATCGTACATTCTATCGGGTGATATTTTTCAGGTAAATTTATCGCGTCAATGGCAAGTTACCTTAGGGCAAGAAGTGAACGCCTTAGCCGTTTACCATGCGTTGCGTCGTCATAATCCTGCACCGTTTGCGGCACTGGCTTGTTTTAAAGACCGCTTGGGTAAGCCTTGGCAGATTATCAGCTCCTCACCAGAACGACTGGTGAAGTACCAAGCTCCTTGGGTTGAGGCACGTCCGATTGCTGGAACTCGAAAACGAAGTACCGATGAGCAAGCGGATCAAGCCTTAGTCCAAGAGCTTATTTCACACCCCAAAGAGCGCGCCGAACATATTATGTTGATTGACTTAGTGCGCAACGATTTAGGGCGAATTTGTCAACACGGCACAGTCGAAGTTAATGAGCTGATGGTGGTCGAAACGTATGAACATGTGCATCATATCGTGTCGAATGTACGGGGGCAGTTGCAAGCCGGTGTTTCGCCTTTAGAGATTATTCATGCAGTGTTTCCGGGGGGAACGATTACGGGCTGCCCTAAAATTCGTTGCATGGAGATCATTGCTGAGCTGGAACAGATGCCCAGAGAAGCCTATACTGGCTCTTTAGGCTATATTAATCGAGACGGTTCGCTCGACTTAAATATTTTAATTCGCACCATGCTTCAATTTGAAAAAGAGGGTGAATCCATCGTGCGCTTTAGAGCAGGCGGTGGCATTGTAGCCGACTCGGTGGCCGAGCGAGAACTGGAAGAAGCCGGGCATAAAGCCAAAGGGCTGATTAACGCACTGACATGAGCCACCCACATATTCAACCCACCTCGATCACCTATATCAATGGCAAAGCCATTGAGTCGATCCCTATTCAAGATCGTGCCTTGCACTATGGCGATGGATTTTTTACCACAATATTAGTTGCGGATCGTTTTATTTTAAATTGGTCGGCACATTGTAGACGTTTAAAACAGTCGGCCGTGCGATTGCAGTTTTTAGCACTGGATGAATCACAGCTTTTACAACAGATAGAACAAGCACTCACGCAATTTAAGGATCAAATAAAGAGTAAACAGCACACGACTTATATAGTGAAAGTACTGGTGTCTCGCGGTGTATCAGGGCGAGGTTATGCCATTTCAGAAACATTTCATCCCGTTACTTTAGTGCAAGTAAGTCTGGCACCCTTTACGGTAATGGTAGGTATAGAGCGTGTGGCACAAAATGAACCACAAACACTCAAACTAAATTTTCCCCCCCCTATGGCATTGCAGATTGAGTGTTGCCAAACACAAGCCAGTATTCAAGCACAATTAGCAGGGGTTAAACACCTCAACCGTTTAGATAGCGTATTGGCACGAACTGAAGTAGCCAAAAAGCAGCATCAAGAAGGCCTTATGTTGAATGCATTGGGCGATGTGATTAGCGGTACACAATCCAATGTGTTTCTGTTAAAAGATCGTACTTTGATTACACCTGTATTGGATTTAAGCGGGGTGGAAGGTACAACGCGTTATCAGTTGAGTCAGCTGGCGCAAGCGAAGGGGTTTGACTGGCAAGAACGTCGGGTCACGCTTAACGAACTTCATCACGCCGACGAACTGTTTTTAAGCAATGCCGTACGGGGGATTATGCCCATTCAACAGCTTGAGCATACCTCGTATGCCACAACAGAAACCTTAAAAATTCATCAAGCATGGTGTCAAAAACAGGCGCAACTTGCGTATGCCTTGTTTGATGCTAAAGCGATTCAGTTATAAAGTGAAAGAGATTCAATGAAAATAATAAAGTGGCTAATGTTCATCGGTTTACTGGCTCTGATAGGGGGGGGAAGTTTCTTTGCATGGCAATTTAATCAGTTTTTAAAAGCACCTATTTCAGAACAAAATAGCCCTGTTATGATTGAAATTAAATCGGGAAGCTCTGCACAGCACATTGCCAGACGATTGCATCAAAAAGGATTATTGGACTCGCCTAAGTGGTTCTTATGGTACTTGCGTTACCAAGAGAAACATCAGCAACTCAAAGCGGGTGAGATGGCTATTCAACCTCACTGGACCGTGGATGAGTTGATTGAACACCTGATTAAAGGCGACACCGTTCAATACCCCGTGACCTTGATTGCCGGACACACCATTCAGCAAGCTCTGCGTGCCATTCAAGCCCTGCCTAAAATTAAACGAACCCTAGACATTGAAAATATTAACGAACTGCAAGCACTGTTTGAGATCGACAAAAAGATTCAGCCAAAATACCCTTACGCCAATATAGAGGGGCAACTGCTGCCCGAAACTTACCACTACCAAGCGGGTGATAGCGATAAACAGATCGTACTAAGAGCGCATCAAGCCTTAAAAAGAACCTTAGACAACGCATGGCAAACACGCGAAAAAGGCCTGCCTATTAAAACCCCTTACGAAGCACTGATATTGGCCTCTATTGTCGAAAAAGAGACAGGCATTGCCGCCGAACGTGCCAAAATAGCCGGAGTATTTGTCAATCGAATGCGCCGTGGAATGCGTTTACAAACCGATCCAACCGTCATTTACGGCATAGGAATGAGCTATGATGGCAATATTCGCAAAAAAGACCTGCTCACCAAAACCGCCTACAACACCTATAAAATAGACGGACTCCCTCCAACCCCCATCGCACTGCCTAGTAAAGAAGCTATTTTAGCGGTGATGCATCCCGAAAAAACCAAGGCACTGTACTTTGTAGCCAAAGGCGGAGGGGAGCATTACTTCTCAAAAACGCTTGAGGAACATAATCGTGCAGTACGTAAGTACTTATTGAATAAATAGAAATATTTCCCCCCCTAAGTCCCTAAACCTAGGTTTAGGGAAATAAAGGAATAAGAAATGAGTGTAAATTCTAATAATGGCATAGTGTACCTTCTTACTAATCCAGCTATGCCAGGTTTGGTTAAAATAGGTAAAACCTCACGTAACACAGTGGACATAAGGCTTGGAGAGCTTTACTCAACAGGTGTTCCTCTGCCATTCGAATGCACATATGCGGCAAGAGTAAAAGATGAAACCGTTGTTGAAAAAGCATTTCATCAAGCGTTTGCCCCAAACCGTATTAATCTAAAAAGAGAGTTTTTTCAAATTGAGCCAGAGCAAGCTATCGCATTACTATCCTTAATGGCGATTGAAGATGTAACACCGCAAATACAAAAAGAAGCCGATAGTGTTGACTCAAGTACAAAAGTTGCTGCTGATAAACTTAAAGCTAGACGTCCAAATATGAATTTTTTAGAAATGGGTATTCCTATTAATTCAGTTTTAATTTTTTCTGAAGCAGACGAAACAGCAACTGTTATATCTGACAAAAAGGTTTCTTATAAATCAGAGGATTACTCTTTAACTGGACTCACAAGAAAACTTCTTAACTTAAATTACAGTATTCAGCCCGGTAGAATGTGGTCATT
>WFQP01000096.1 GCA_015487015.1 Thiomicrorhabdus sp. | reverse complement strand
GCCCGGAGATGAAGGCTCGCCAAGAGTCAGTGCGCCAGAACCGGCCTTGACCAATAACGAATCGGAGTGACCGTGGTAACAGCCTTCAAATTTAACCATTTTGTCACGTCCTGTGTAACCACGTGCTAAACGAATGGCGGTCATGGTGGCTTCGGTGCCTGAGCTGACCATGCGAACCATGTCCATAGATGGGATGAGATCACAGACTAAATCGGCCATTTCGGTTTCAATTTCGGTGGGTGCGCCAAAGCTTAAGCCTTGGGTAGCTTGTTCTTGCACGGCTTTTACCACGTCTGGATGTGCGTGGCCTAAAATAGCCGGCCCCCAAGAGGCGACGTAGTCAATGTACTGTTTGTCGTCGGCATCAATAAGGTAAGCGCCTTTGGCAGATTTGAAGAAAACAGGATCGCCCCCTACACCTTTAAAGGCTCTAACGGGCGAGTTTACACCACCTGGAATGTGTTGTTGTGCGGCTTGAAATAGGTCGTGTGACTTGCTCATTAAGGCGTTCCTTTTAGTATAGAGATTATTTTGATGTGCCAGATTATACCGTGAATTGCTGACTAATGCGAAGGGCGGCGGTTTGAATGTTTTTTTGTGCCAATACGCCTTGAATTACTGCTAAAGCATCCACGCCAGTTGTCAGTAATTTAATGGCATTTTCTGCGGTAATTCCCCCAATAGCCACCACGGGAATTTTGAGGGTTTTCTTGGCTTGTATTAAGGTGTTTATGTCCGCTTGTGGCGCATTGGGCTTGGTTTTAGAAGGAAAAAAGCGTCCAAACGCGACGTAGTTTGCGCCCAGATTTTGCATGGTTAAAGCAAGGGTAATATCGTTATAGCAGCTCACACCAATAATGGCGTGTTTGCCAAGTTGTTGGCGAGCGGTAAGCAGGTCTTGGTCATTTTTGCCGATGTGTATGCCGTGTGCGCCTGAACGTTTGGCCAGTTGAATGTCGTCATTCACAATAAAGTAGGCGTGATGCTGTTCGCACAGGCGAACGAGTTGTTTACAGAGCTGTAATTTGGTTTGAAAATCGCTGGTTTTATCACGAAATTGCACAATTTTTGCCCCCCCCTCTAATGCTTGAGCAACTTGCTGTACAAGCTTACTATGTGGGCAGAGTGTGGGATCGGTTATGACGTATAAGCCATGAAATGGGCGCGTCTTATTTAGGGGGGGGGAATTATTTGCCATGATGGTTTGAGCCTAATTTATCCTCATAATCAAAAAAAGGCCATTATGGCCTTTTTTTGAAGAGTGTATTTTATGTGTTACTTTGCCGTCAGTGTCTCGACACCGTTCGCCGTTCCACACAAGAAAATATCGGCTGGGCGTGCGGCAAATAGACCGTTGGTAACTACGCCTACAATGCTGTTTAATTCATTTTCCATAGCAACGGGATCGGTAATCTCAAGACCGTGAACGTCTAAAATTAGGTTGCCATTATCGGTGGTAAAACCGTCACGTAATACTGGCTCACCCGCAAAACGTTTCACAATTTCACGTGCCACATAGCTACGTGCCATTGGAATCACTTCAATTGGAAGAGGGAAGTTACCGAGTACGTCTACTTTTTTGCTGTCATCGGCAATGCATACAAACTTATCGGCCACGGCGAGTACGATTTTTTCACGTGTTAGCGCACCTCCGCCCCCTTTAATTAGGTTAAGACCGGCATCGGCTTCGTCTGCACCATCAATGTAAACAGATATTTCGGCTACTGCATTTAGGTCAAAGACTAAAATTCCGTGCCCTCTTAAACGTTCAGCAGTTGCTTCTGAGCTGGCTACTGCGCCTTCGATGGTGCCTTTAATTTTGGCCAATTCATCAATAAAAAAGTTTGCAGTAGAGCCTGTACCTACGCCAATAATGGTATCGGGGACAACGTATTCAATAGCGGCTTGAGCAACTTTTTGTTTTAGTTCATCTTGTGTCATGTTGAAACCCTTATTGTTATATTTATTTTTAGTGCGCTGATTTTAATCAATTGGTATGGAATTGTATAGGATTGTTTTTACCTAGTCCTGTGCATATAAATACGAATTAGAATGCAAGCGATTGATGTGCCTAGTAAATTTAAAAAAGATAACGTCACCTTAATGGTGATGCATCATTTTTAAATTTGCTAGGCGTGGCAAGGGTTTGTGCTATAAACGTATTTTCTATGTGTGGATTTGGGTGCTACTTTGGAGCCACTGGTGGGGGTTGTACCTTGGGTGCGGAATGTACGAGCTTAGGCGGGAGTACGCCTTCTTTTCGTTCAAGGGTTTCAACGATCATGCCGGACTGTGACACGTAGTACATGCTTGGGTAAATATGTACGGTTTTAAATGTCATTGGACGAATTTGGCGAGATTGTTCTTTCAGTGGTTTGCCCTGTGCCATATACATACCACAGCGGGTCATGCTATTTTCAACCTTATTTTGATCGACTAAGGTGTGATCTTTTGTACTGAGTTGTGCTCGAAAATCCAGCTCTTCCTTATACTGTTTGCGTTCGTCATCATCGGTTAAGCCGTTGTAGTCAATACACAGTTTGAGCGTATCTATTTTAGCCAGAGGGCCATTACGCTCTAAAAGAGAGGGTTCGGCTGTGGCGGAAGCGTTTACGGAGTGGCTTAGAACACTGCCCATAAGCAGTGCCACAGTAATGGTTGTTTTTAACATAAATAAAACCCTTGGTTAGTGGTGATGATGGTGACTGTGGTCTTCATTTTTGTCCATGTTCATAACGGATTTAACAGGCATGGTGACCTCTTTTTTACTGCCATCTTCAAAGATTAGGGTGACTGAAACGGTTTTTCCAGCTTGGATGGGCTGTACAGGTGAAATTAACATAATGTGATTGCCCCCAGGTTTTAAGTGTGTTTGACCATTGGCTGGAATTTCAAAAAAAGGCACTTCACGCATCCGCATCATACCATTATCATTGGTGTGGGTATGCAGTTCGGCTTTTTTAGATACTTGAGTGCTGGCTTTTACCAGTTTAATCGCATGATCACTGTTATTTTTAAGGGTCATAAAGCTGGCCGTTGCTGGGGAACCTGGAGGCATTTCACGGGTAAATGGGTCATTTACTTCAATGTGCTTGGCTTGATCGGCCAGTACTTGAGCACTGGAAAGAGTCAGTAAGCTTAGTGTTAAAGCGTAAGCGGTCTTTTTTAAGTTGATGGTGTTCATTGTCATATCCATTATTGAGTTAAATAAGTTTGAATGGTGTGTTGTATCTTTTCTGCTGGGCTGGCATGTGGTAGCTGAGTTTGCAACACTCCGCTTTGATCAATAACATAAATAAAGGCGGAGTGGTCAACGGTATAGTTTTCTCTATTTTTTTGTTGTGGTTTAAAATACACGGCGCCATATTGTTGTGTCACAGTGGCAATTTCTTGTTCAGTTCCCGTTAAACCAATAATGTTTGCATTAAAGTATTGGGCGTATTCGGCCATACGCTCTGCGGTGTCTCTTTTAGGGTCCACTGTCACAAACAGTACTTGAAGTTGCGCTTTTTCCTCTTCAGTTAAGCGTTGGTATGCCATGGATAAGCTGCCTAAATCGGTCGGGCAAATATCAGGGCAGTAGGTGTAACCAAAGTATAAGAGTACTAGCTTACCCTTAAAGTCTGACAGACTGTGCTGGCCGTCTTGTGCAGTAAGGGTAAAGTTGCCCCCCATTGGTTTTTCAGAGGTAATTGCTGGAGGAGGGGGGGAAGAATTTTTGTCGGAGTCTTGTTTGGGTTCAATAAACAAATAGAAGATACAGACGAGTAAGAGCGCCCCGAAGAGAAGCAGTCCAATGTTGACTATTTTTTGAACGTGGGTCATGAAATGGAAGGTCCTAATTACAAAAGCACAATGAATATCTCATTGTGCCAGTTATCGAAAAATGGAACAAGTTTTTTAAAACTTCGCGCTTAGCTTAGCCCAAACGGTTTGCCCCGGCTCGTAGACTTTAAAGGTATTACCATTAATGGCATCCACACGATTTAAGTAGTTTTGGTAGGCATGGTCAAATAAATTGTCTACACCCAAAGAGAGTTTAACGTCTGTATTGATCTGGTAGTTTCCGTAGAGATCAACGGTACTCCATGCGGGTGTTTCTAGCTCTCCATACTCTTTATTTACATCGGTTTGTTCGGCGGCTAGGTTTAAACGTGCGCCCACATTCCATTGATTGTCTTGATACTGGGTAAACAGCGTGCCTGATAGTGGGGGCATATTACTTAAATTACGATTATCAGTGGTGTTACGGCCTTTAGTTAAATTTGCGGTTGCACCCACTAACCATTGTGAGGAGAGTTTGCGTTGTCCAGAGGCTTCCAGTCCATAAATAACCGCATCTTTATTTAGATAGATATTATGCGTGCCTGTAATGTTAATATCAGAGGCTTGATTTTGCGCAAAGTCTCTTAAGATATAGTTTTCAATTACATCGTAATAAGCGGAGACATCCCATTGGCTGTCTGTATTTTTTTGTGATAACCCAATGTCGAGTTGATTATGTGCTTCGGGTTTTAAGTCAGGGTTACCAATCCATTGAGAGGTGCCGCCTCGTGCCATATATAGCTCAGTGGCATCGGGATTACGATGGGTACGGCTGAGCCCAATAAAGCCGTTTATATTTTTCTTAAAGCTATGTTCATAACGTAACAATGCATTTAAGTTATTGTTGTCTGATTTTGTTTGTCCAGAGTAACGGGTATAAGTGTTGTTGTAGAGTCCATAGGCGGTATTGCCTGCGTCGGTTACGGCAAACGCCTCTTTGGCTTGAGTGTTTACGCTTTCATAACGCAACCCAGTAATAAGCTTTTGCTGTGGCGTTAAGGTAGTTATTCCCTCTAAAAATACGCTGTTGGTGGTGTTCTCTGTTGTGGGCCATAGATTAAAAATACTCACGCCTGTGGGGCGTTGTACCAATGCCGTTTTTTCAAGTAACTCCATTTGCAGACCATAGTTTAAGGTGGTTTGATGAATTTGGCTGCTTAACTCAATTTTTGCCCCAGTGGTTTTAACATTAGAAGGTGCCTCTAACTGGTTGGCGACGGGGGTGGCAGGACGAAAGGTGTAATTATCCATTAAGTGATCTACTTCAGAGGCATACAGGTCTACCTCAATGGATTGAATTGCTTGGCTGATGTTATCACCTTGATAGTTAAAGCGGCTAGTTTGTCCCTCTGAGGTAGGCGCATCCATCGTTGCCCCTTGAAATAGCGCATCATCAATATAGGTTTTTTCATAAGAGACTTTAAACTCATGGTCATCATTCGGTGTCCAGCCTAAATCAACATGTCCTTGACGGCTTTCGTAGCTGGAACGAATTTCATTGCCATTACCATCGGTGTAGTTATCCGCTGATTTTTTAGAGCCTTGCAACACAATATAACCTTGGTCTCCGCCTGCTGAAACGGTTGCATTGATATCTTGTGTGAGTCCATTGGTAGAGGTGCCTACATTGATTTGACCTTGGTAAGGTTTATCAGGTTCAAAGCTTGGAGGGTTGCGTTTAAACAGAACGGTTCCACCTGATCCGCCTGTACCATAGGTAACAGAATTAACCCCTTTAATTACGGTGACTTGATCATAACTGCTTAATTCGGTGTAAGCGGTGGGTGGATCCATTCGATTTGGGCAACCCCCCTCTATTTTGGCACCGTCTAAAAAAATATTAAGTTGTGACGCTTGCTGGCCATTAATGATTAAATCCACACCATGCCCTCCCATGCGTGACGCTTCCACCCCATTAATTTGACGCAATGCCGAGCTGGTTTCGGAATTGGAGGTTTGTAATATCTCATTCATTGGAAGCGTGCTTTCTAGCGGAACGGTAGCTGAGTCGGTGATGGTGAC
>WFQP01000095.1 GCA_015487015.1 Thiomicrorhabdus sp. | reverse complement strand
GTGGCAAGCTGTTATTTCTTGTTGTGTAGTTTATAGAGCTTGGATATATTATGGAAGTGAAATAAATTTATTAAGTTGATAGTAAAAAACTATTGGTGATTAATGAACTGTTTAAGCCGAGTGATATATAAGGGGCTATAAGAGATATTATTATGGTTGCAGTCAGGAATGAGGGCGGTGATAGCTTGAGTCGCTGTAAAGGAGAGGGCTAATTTTTGACTGTGAGAAAATGGGATAAGTTGATCTTGTTCGGCAACCAGTAATAGAGTGGGCGCTTTAATATTTTTTGCATGTACTAGTGAATTGTATTTGTCTTGCAATAAAATTGACATTGGAAAAAAAGGAAATCGAGTTTGTGCAAGTGATTGCAAGCTATCGAAAGGGGTAATAAGAATGAGTTTATTAACGTGCTTGTTTGCCGCAAGCTGAGTGGCAATGCCACTTCCTAAGCTTCTTCCTATGACGGAGATAGCTTTATGCCGAGGCTTTATTCGATCAAAAATTACTAGAGAATCGGCAGAAAGATTGGCTTGAGTCGGCTCTCCTGTGCTGTGCCCATAACCACGATACTGTACTAAATACACCGTGTGGTTTGGAAAGTGGTTTATAAAAAATGGAGCACTGTTTTCAACGGCTTCGGCATTACCACCAAAATAGAGAATGGCTTTGTCATGATCTGGATTCACAACAATCACGTGAACGTGCGCGTTTTCAAATTGAAAAACCTCTTCTGGGTAGCCATGGTTGCTAGGGGGGGGAGGAAAATAGATTAAACTGCGTTGGATAATAAACAGGTAGGCCGCAATGCAAAGATAGAGGAATAAGATGAACAGTGTGAGTTTTAAAATTCTCATATTCTTTGCATTTTGAAAAGCTCAATTAAGAACCCAGATCCTTACATAGATTCGTGTTTCTATGTAAGGATTTGGGTATAGGGGGCGAATTTTTTAAATCGTTTTCAATTGTACCAACATTGCTAAAATGACCTTAGCGGAGTGGGTTGCCGCTTGTTCAAGATACTTTTCAAAGGTAATGGCATTTTCTTTGCCTGCTATGTCGGATAAAGAGCGAATAATCACAAACGGAATACTAAAGCTATGACACACTTGTGCCACGGCCGCCGCTTCCATTTCACAGGCAATCATGTCTGGAAAGTTATTGCGGGTGTTGTTTACATCATCTTGGTGATGCATAAAGCGGTCACCTGTCGCAATTAGGCCGTGCATGTGTACCACTTCTTGCAATGATTCAATGGCATGTTGTGCCACTTTAATGAGGTGTGCATCGGGCATAAAGCAGGGAGGCGAACCAGGAACTTGCCCTAGTTCATAGCCGAACGGGGTGACATCGACATCGTGATGACAAACGGAGCTACTGATGACAATATCGCCCACATTTAAATCGGTATGAAACCCACCTGCCGAACCGGTGTTAATGACGTAATCTGGTTGATAGAGTTCCAATAACAGTGTGGTGCTAATGGCCGCATTGACCTTCCCAATGCCTGAACGCAATAAAGCCACATCCAGTTGTCCAATTTGCCCCAAGTAATACTCAAACCCAGCATGCACTTCAGTGGTTAGGTTTGAAAGTTTGCTTCTTAACAGTGTAACTTCTTCTTCCATCGCACCAATAATGGCTACTTTCATAATGTATTCCCAAGTGATTTTAAGGTTTCTGGACTCAGTGCAATGTCGGCATTTTTATTGATGCCAATGCCTGAATCAATGATCTCTTTGGCAATGGCTTTGGCTTCATCCAGAGAGTGCATGATGTATGTGCCACACTGGTACTCATTCAGCTCTGGGATGTCTTCCATGCGTTTTACCGTTAAGACATCTTTCATGGATGCCAACCATGCATTGGCCACGGCTTGTTCAGAAGGTGCGCCCAATAAACTCATGTAAAACCCCGTGCGGCAACCCATTGGTGAAAGGTCAATGATTTCAACCGAATCGCTGTTTAAGTGATTACGCATAAAACCCGCAAATAGATGTTCTAAGGTATGAATGCCTTTTTCACTCAGTATGGCCTGATTTGGTTTGGTAAAGCGCAAGTCAAATACGGTGATGGTATCACCAGAGGGTGAGGTCATGGTTTTTGCAATGCGTACCGCAGGGGCATTCATAATGGTGTGATCAACGGTAAAGCTATCGAGTAATGGCATAAAACATCCAGTTTTAGAGTAAGAGTAAAAGAGTTTACTTATTTTAGTCGCTAATAACATGGTACGGAAAGTTCTTTTTTAAAACAGGGGTAAAAATTAAGTAAAAACAAGGATTCAATGCGCTTTATGCGATAGTATTGGAGGGGGCTATTTAGTCTTTTTTAAAGCTTGTTATTTTGTGTTAAAAATAAAAGTAGGAGAGTCATGATGAAATTTTTTTTAATGATGTTGTTTTTTGGAATGATGACTGGCGTTATTGGTTCTGTTCAAGCTACGCCTGTTTCAGCCGTGAGTGCAACGGGTACGGGGACGTTTAATAACAGTCCAGATATGTTAATTGATGGTGTGTTGGCGTCGGAGGGGTCGCTATGGAAAGCAGGTACCAGCGTTTGGTGGTCCGGCATGTCGCCCACTTTTACCATTGATCTTGGAGGCGTGGTTTTATTGGAGGATTTACTGGTTCAGGTAGACAATAATGATGCATATCGGTTTGAGTATTCTGAAAATAATAATACGTGGTCCTCATTATTCGATATTCAAGTGAGTGATGGTGAAGTGGGTTGGGGAATGGATACGATGAGTACGGATAGCCAAAACAGTGAATATATTGCTTCACTGGATTTTGTACCTGTGGATGCTCGTTATCTTCGTGTTTTTGCGATAGGGGGGGATAATTCTTATTCGGTCTCAGAAATTCAAGCGTTTGCAGCGCCCGTTCCTGAGCCTTCCACGATCATGCTATTTGGTTTGGGGTTATTAACGTTAGCGGGAGCGAGTTATCGACGTCAGAAGGCAGGGTTGTATGCGGAGTGAAAAGCAAAAAGACGCACAACATTCTAAGGTATTTCTGATTGGTAGCGGTATTGCATCATTGGCCGCTGCCGTTTATTTAGAAAAAGAGACGGGTGTGCCAGCCCAGCAGATTCATATTTTAGAAAAAGAAGCGATTCCTGGTGGGGCTTTAGATGGCAGCGGTAATGAAGAAGCTGGATTTCTGATTCGTGGAGGACGAATGCATGAAAAGCATTATGCGTGCTATTGGGATTTGCTTTCCAATATTCCCTCCTTAGAAGACCCCAGTATTTCGGTTACCGATGAGTCTTATCAATTTAACGAGATGTTTGTTTCTAATGCTCAAGCCCGTCTATTAAGGGGGGGAGAAAAATTAAATGCTTCCGAGTATGGTTTGAGTTTAGCGCATCAAATGGATTTGATTAAGTTGACAGCGGTATCTGAAAAATCACTTGGCAATAAGCGTATTGAAGATTGGTTTGATCAGGATTTTTTTGATACCCATTTTTGGTATCTTTGGACGTCCATGTTTGCATTTCAAAAATGGAGCAGCTTGGCTGAAATGAGGCGTTATATGAAACGCTTTATCCATTTAGTGGATGGCTTGTATAAACTTGGGGGGGTGATGCGAACCAAGTACAATCAATACGACTCTGTTGTTCGCCCTATTCGACGTTACCTTGAAGGCAAAGGGGTGCGGTTTGAATTTAATAAAGAGGTGGTGGATATTGATTTTAATTTAGCCAAAGATAAAAAAACGGCAACGATTTTGCACTTGAAAAATAAAGATGAAATTGTTCTAAGAGAGCAAGACTGTGTTTTTATTACCAATGGCTCCATTACGGAAAGTACCGATGTGGGGTCATGGTCACAGCCAGCGGTGTTAAAAGGTATTGCTGAGTCAGGGGCTTGGAAGCTTTGGAAAAAGCTGGCTGAAAAAGATTCTGCTTTTGGAAACCCAAGCCCTTTTTGTGATCATATTGATTTGCAAAAGTGGTACTCCTTTACCGTTACAATGAAAGATGCCACATTTTTAGACTATATGGAGCGTTTTTCGGGCAATGTTGATGGTACTGGTGGCTTGGTTACGTTAACAGACTCGAATTGGTTTATGTCATTTGTGATTGCTCGCCAACCTCATTTCCCAAACCAACCCGAAGACGTAAAGGTGTTTTGGGGCTATGGGTTGTACCCTGATCGTAAAGGGAATTATGTCAATAAAACGATGGCAGAATGTAATGGTGAGGAGTTATTAGAAGAGTTGTATTATCATCTTAAAATACAGGATTTAATGAAACCTATAACCGAGGCAGGTAAGGTAAATTGTCTTCCTGTTGCAATGCCTTTTATTGACAGTTTATTTATGCCTAGGCAAGCAGGAGATCGGCCAGAGGTGATTCCAAAAGGAGCAACCAATTTTGCCTTTTTAGGCCAGTTTGCAGAAGCACCAAAAGATTGTGTGTTTACGGTGGAGTATTCAGTAAGAACGGCGCAAATGGCAGTTTACGGTTTGTTTGAAACAAAGAGGCGTGTTCAGCCTGTTTACGACTCTGCTCATCATCCAAAGTACTTAATTCGTGCTTTAAAAGCATTGACTCGCTAGGAGCCTGTCCTAGATTTTTTTTTAGGCATAAAAAAACC
>WFQP01000094.1 GCA_015487015.1 Thiomicrorhabdus sp. | reverse complement strand
CGATAAGGCAATCACGGTGCTTATTGCCAAGAGGCTTTTAATCACTTTATTTTTAAATTTATATTGAAACTGTCGCATATTTTTTCTTATTTAATTAAACTTGAATACCAAGTAGGTGAATAATACCAAAGTTTACGTAATAAAACGCTACTATCGTTTTTTTAAAACATCTCGTTTAGTTATTCAATAAAACTTCTTCTTTCACACCGATTTCTGCAATCACAAAACATAAGTTTGTCTGTAATTTTTTACCGTCAATCAATAATGACGTCCCCATTGCATCCTCTGGATTCATTCGTACATCGCCTTGGTATACCTTAATTAATTTACCCGACATACAGCTGTACAACTCGACTTTTCGATCTAAACCAACCCAGTCTGACTGTATATTTTTAGCACTATTTGCCACTTTATCACAAGCAGAAAACAGAGCTACGACTGTAACAAGCCCTACCGCAAGTGCTGTTTTTTTCAAGTTCATGACTAATTTTACCTCATTTTATTTTGTTAAAAGTAGCAAGATACTTGCACCTTCCCTCTCTAATTCTTAGATAAGTATCATTCTAATGCATTCAAAACAACCAAAGCGTCAATAAAGCATTAAAATAGTATTTTTATACTCCAAAGGCATGGGGCATTCCATCACATCATGACTTCTAAAAACTTACTTATCATCGGCTACGTCTGGCCTGAGCCCAATTCCTCTGCGGCGGGGACACGCATGATGCAATTAATATCACTCTTTCAAGCCAATCATTATTGCATCACCTTTGCCAGCCCTGCCAAGCAAGGTGAGCATAAAATCGACTTATTGGCACTTGGCGTGCAAGAGCACCCCATTAAATTAAATAGCGCATGTTTCGATCAATTTATTCTACAACTACAGCCACAACTGGTCATATTTGATCGCTTTATGATGGAAGAGCAATTTGGCTGGCGCATTGAAAAGCACCTCCCCAAAGCCATTCGAATTTTAAATACCGAAGACCTTCACTGTTTACGAGAAACACGTCAAACCTTAGTAAAATCCTATTTAAAAATTGCACCTAAACAGATGGATTTAGATCAAATCCCGCTATTTAATCCACATGCTCTTTTTAAACAGATGGCAACAACAGACTTAGCTAAACGAGAAATTGCCGCTATTTTTCGCTGTGATCTCACGTTGATGATTTCAGCGTTTGAGATAGATTTATTACAACAACACTTTCAAGTGCCCAAGCAACAACTCTGCTATCTGCCTTTTTTATATCCGAAATCACACTATCAAATAAAAGAAAACCTATCTTTTCAATCCCGACAGCACTTCATCGCCATTGGTAACTTTCGACACGCCCCCAATTGGGATGCCATTTTATGGCTAAAACACGCTATTTGGCCTCTAATTCGGCAACAACTACCACAAGCCGAACTGCATGTTTATGGTGCCTACCCCCCTCCAAAAGCGACACAACTACACAATGATAAACAAGGCTTTAAAGTCAAAGGGTGGGCGCCCGATGCGTTACAAGTGATACGCCAAGCCAGAGTTTGCTTAGCTCCCTTACGCTTTGGAGCAGGGATAAAAGGAAAGCTCGCCGAATCGATGTTATGCGGAACACCTAATGTCACCACTGCCATCGGTGCTGAATCCATGCAAAACCAAGAAGACAATCAATGGGGGGGGGAAATTTCGAATAATACCACACGGTTTGTTCAGTCTGCTGTACAGCTGTATAGCGACCCAGATCATTGGAAAGTCGCCCAACAAACAGGCTTTAACATTGTACAATCCCGTTATACGACACCACACCCAAGTCAAGACACCTTATTTAAGCAACTCACAGCAATCATTCAGCAACCTGATGCACACCGCCAAACACTTTTTATTGGCGCCATGCTCAACCATCATCATCACAAAAGCACTCAATATATGGCACAATGGATTGAAGCTAAAAATAGAGACTAGAACATTCTTATGACACACTCACAAAATGACACTAAAAACACAAACGATCAAAGAAACCACCCAAAAGACCCATTGCATGGTATCCCTTTAAAAGAGATTGTCATACAACTGGAAGCCAGCTATGGCTGGAATAAATTGGCCGAACTGATTCCAATCAACTGCTTTAAAAGCAACCCCACCCTAAAATCCAGCCTTACTTTTTTACGAAAAACGCCGTGGGCTCGAACTAAAGTAGAGGCACTTTATCTCAAATCAAAACAAAACTGGGGGAAATATAAATAGTCGCCATTCTCCCAAATCCTTACATAGAAACACGAACCTAGCGCAACCCTTTGAAAAACCTATAATTTTAAAATATTCCGCCGAACCTATGGGTGCGACTACATATTTAAAAACCCTAGGTTTTCCAAATATTTACACTATTTTTCACGTTTTTATGTAAGGATTTGGGAGTATAAAAAACCCAACTCTTAGGTTCGATTATACCACTGGGATTGTGATTTGGAACAAAAAATAGTGGGGAGAAATAGAGGGGGGGAGAAAAAATAGACTTTTTTTGCTCGTGTTTTTTCGTATAAATGATGGTTTGCTTATTTAAAATCATCACCTAAGTAGACGCGTTTAACATCGGCATGTTCTAAGATTTCTTGGGGGGTTCCTGTCGCGAGAATCGTGCCGTTATGTAGAATGTAGGCATGGTCACACACGCCTAAAATTTCACGTACATTATGGTCGGTAATTAAGACACCAATGTTTTTTTGTTTGAGATGCAAAATAATACTTTGTATGTCTTTAACAGAGATGGGGTCAACGCCTGCAAAAGGCTCATCCAATAAAATAAAGCGAGGTTCCATGGCCAATGCACGCGCTATTTCTACTCGGCGTCGTTCACCGCCAGAGAGGGCTTGACCGAGTTGGTCTAAGATATGACCAATCTGTAGATCGTCAATGAGTTTTTGAAAAATATGTGCTCTTTGGTCGCGCTTAAGTTCGGGGCGCATTTCTAAAATGGCTTTAATGTTTTCAGAGACGGTCAGTTTACGAAAGACGGAGGCTTCTTGTGGTAGATAACCAATGCCTAATTTGGCGCGTTTATGAATGGGTAGGTTGGTAATTTCTTGATCATCAATAAAAATATGGCCTGCGTCGATAGGAACCAGTCCCGTCATCATGTAGAAAGTGGTGGTTTTTCCAGCTCCGTTAGGGCCGAGTAACCCGACGACTTGACCACTGTATACATCAATGTCTACCGAGGTGACGACTTGTCTTTTTTTGTAACTTTTGGCTAAGCCTCGGGCATAAAAATGAGCCATTAGATTATTCCTTATCGCCAGAGGGTGTTTTTGGTGTGGCGGGATCAAAGGTAACCGAGACTCGATCTTGTCCGTCTTTACTGCCTTTTGCCATGAGTGTTTGCTTACTGACATCGTAAAAAATGTTGCTGCCTGTAATGGTGTGTTTTCCAGGTTGCATTACTTTGGCGTTGCCTGAAAGTAAGATGGTTTTGTATTCGGTATTGTATTGAATTAAGTTGGCTTGACCATTAATCCAGCTCTGTTCGACTTGGCTAAAACGTTTAAACTTGGCGGGTGCACCATAGGCTTTGACCATATTAAGTTGGCCATTGGGGTGAATAATGGTGACGGTATCGCCTGTAAGCTCAAGACTGCCTTGTTGAATATTAACGTTACCGGTGTAGGTGCTAATGCCTGTTTGTTCTTGTACTTCTAGGCGGTCAGCGGTGATGTTTATGGGTTGTTCTTCGTCTGGAATATTGGATTCAGCCAAGCTCGTTAGGCTAAAAAAGCATAGGATGCATAGGGCAAAAAGGGAGCGGTAAAACGTGTTAGTTGGTTGCATGGCGGTGGTCTTTTTATGGGGCACTGGATTGTTTGGTTTTATTGGGTTGGTAGGTGCTCTGTACGTTAGACATTAATTGAAATTGGCCCGATTCTAAATTTGCATGGAGGCCAACTCCAGTAGTAACACTCTCTGCTTGTGTTAGCGTAATTGTATCACGGCTTAACAGTTCTGCTTGGTTTGCGTTGTAAGTCAGGTTTTGGGTGGTTAATGTGCTTGGATTAGTGCTTTGTTTGGTGTTGTTAGGGATCGGGTTTTGTGTGATTAGCACATCACCTGAGAGCTGAATGGCTTCATCGTTTAATGTTTGGCCTTTTTGACTGCGGATAACGGTGATGGTGTCTGGTGTGGTTAGCGTAATAATGGGTTGGGTAAATTGGCTGAGTTTGCTGGTTTCATTGTAGTGCCATGTGGCCGTTTGAATGATATGTTGTTTTTCTGGTTGATCGCGCGATATTTCCCATGTGATACTTTGGATGCTACTCCACTGATAAGGTTCAGAGGTGTTGTCTGCGGTAGGGGAGAATGTTGCTTGTTCTTTTTGGTTAATTACCCAGAGCGCAACCAATCCCAGCGTTAGGGTTAGAAGCGTGATTCGAAGGGTGGATAGGCGCATGGGGTATTAGATGGATTCTCTTAAAAAGAAATCCATGTGCTGTTGCCAATTGTTTTGTGAACGCATAATGATTTCACACACCTCTCTTACACAGCCTTTACCACCTTTAAAAGGAGAGACATAGTCTACTCTTGATTTCACCTCGTCATCCCCGTCGGCAGGGGTAACGGATAGACCAATGCGAATTAAGATGGGAAGATCTAAAATGTCGTCACCAATGTAGGCAATTTCATCTAACGAGAGATTGAGTTCATCGACTAGTTTTAAAAAGGTGGGGAGCTTATCGGGTACGCCTTGATAAACATGCTGTACCTTTAAGTCTTTCATTCGATTGGCAACGAGTTGCGATTTTCTGCCCGTAATAATACCTATGTCTACTTGACTTTTTTGCAGTAACACCATACCGTGTCCATCACGAGTGTGAAAGGCTTTGTGCTCTTGGCCATCTTCGCTGTAAACAAGCATGTTGTTGGTTAGAACACCATCCACATCTAATATCAGCAATTTAATTTTTTGTGCTTTTTGGGCAATCTCTTCTGAAATAAGCATGATGGCTTCCTTGTGTTTTAGCGACTTTTAAAACTAAGCCGATACGGTTCGTAGGTATATTACCCCTAAATATGCCACAAAACCGAAGGTAAGTAAAAGCCCTTTGGGTGTATTAATGACGGCTTTTCCTTTTATAGGGAGTGCGAAGAGTAGCATAATAAGAGTAAATCCAAGCATCACGGGCATATCTATGGATAGAATTTCGGGTTCTAATATGGAAGGTGCAAGTAGGGCTGGAACGGCCAGTACGGCTAAAATATTAAATAGGTTTGAACCGACGATATTACCAATCATTAAGTCGGCTTCATTTTTTCGTGCGGCGGCAATGGCGGCCGCAAGTTCGGGTAAACTGGTTCCGATGGCAATGATAGTTAAGCCAATCACGACTTCGGGAATGCCAAAGGTTTGAGCGATATCGACCGCTCCCCAAACCATCATTTTGGCGCTGACCATTAAAATAATGAGTCCGCCAATGAGGTAGATGACGCTTTTTTTCATCGTTAACTCAGGTATGTCGCCCACTTCTTCAAGCGTCTCTTCAGCAAGCGGATCGCTTGGATCAATGGCTTTATTGGCTTTAATCATCCAAGTCATGGTTAAAATAAGGGCAATGACTAAGATAATGCCGTCCATAATGCCAAGCTCGCCGTCTAAAACGAGGGCATAAGCTCCTAAAGAGATGGCCAGCAATATGGGAAGCTCTCGTTTTAAAATAGAGGATTTCACCACAATAGGGGCGATGAGTGCGGCCACTCCTAACACAAGGGCAATGTTGGCAATATTGGAACCCACCGCGTTTCCGATAGCAAGCCCTGGACTGCCATCGAGTGCGGCAAGAATGGCAACGACAATCTCGGGCATGGAGGTTCCAAAGCCCAGTACAACTACCCCAATAATCAATGGCGATATTTTCATGTGCAACGAGATGCTGGCGGCACCATCAATGAAAATATCCGAACTCCATACAAGTAGTGCGAGCCCAATAAGAAGAACAACAGATGGGAGGATGAGAGAGGATTCCATAACTAAATGATCACTTATTTTAAGAAAGTAAAATTTTGGACACGATTATAGCGGAAGTCAAAGCGAAATAAAAAATCTTTATGGCTTGTGTGGTGCATTGTTATGACTTGAGAGGCTAGATTTTAGGAGAAAATACGAGTCGTTACGTGTTAGATTTCACTACGTTGCACCACGGCTTTAAAACGTTCGGGCTTCAGTTTTATACCAACATTGTAAATAGAGAGGGGGATAGGTATATTTTACAGTGCATAATGTTTGCTTAATGTTCAGGCTTGTTGATAGGAGTGTTTTGTATGTTATAAAACAGGGTTGACCCCTTAGCTCTAATGAGTAAGCCCTATGGGACAAAATATAGGGCAAAGTCAATCACCTTCACCCCAAAAAGCACCCGCGTATGCACCGAATGATTTTGACGATGATGATGTACCGTTTTAAAATCGCACTTTTAAGGAACTTGTACAGAGTGTTCTTAAATAATAAATAAGTGCAATTTTAAATTGTAAAAGTTCAGGCTGTTTATCAATCAAAACTCGATTTACAATCAGGCCTTGGCGGTCGTACTTGCCATATCGCTTACGGTAGGGATTATTTTTCTTTTCTAGATTGCACTTGCGATGCAAATTCATTAAAAATGAGATTAAAAACTTAGTCTCATCCATAACTTCCAGTTACGCCCTTGCCCCAAGGTATAGCCTTTATAGGTATCCATAAAATCAACATAATCGGTATCAAACAAGTTTTCAACGGTGGCACCTAGCTGCAATGTCTGTTGATCTAATTTAACTTGACCCTGATAAGCTAAGCTCCAAAGAGCGTAAGCTTCGGTTGAAGCACGGCCGAACGGTAAATCATCAAACTGAGAAAACGGTTCATAAGTTCCTGCGGCCTTTTTACTATCCACTAACTTCACACCCAAGCGCCAACGCTGTTTCTGGAAGCCCATTGCATCTTGCGGCGTTAAATTCAGATTCAAACGCACATTATTCGCTGGCATTAAGGCTAAATCCTGATTATTTTTACTGTCTTGCCCGTCAATCACCTCCAGAGCCAGATCACTAGACCAACGAGAATTCCACTGATGCGTTAATTGCCATTCTAAACCTTGAATCACGGCGTTTGACTGTTGTGCCTGCATCTCAATAACTGCTCCTGGTGTATTAGAAGCGACGACTTCACCTTCATTCGGCGATCCTTCCGTTCCTCGATACAATCCAGTATTTGCCAAATAGATATAGTTATCTATCCAGTTTTGATAGACCGTAGCCACCATTTGAGTTTGTTGCGTTTTCCAACGCAGAGAGATATCGGTGTTTAACGCCGTTTCGGCTTTTAAGTCTGGGTTACCAATTTGAAAAGCCTGTACACCCCCATGTTCACCCC
Source organism: Thiomicrorhabdus sp. (assembly GCA_015487015.1). Taxonomy (GTDB): domain Bacteria; phylum Pseudomonadota; class Gammaproteobacteria; order Thiomicrospirales; family Thiomicrospiraceae; genus Thiomicrorhabdus. Next base: position 4,228 of record WFQP01000094.1, on the reverse strand, counting down.
CAGCATAGAGCTCAAAGATCGTTGGCGCGCGAAACCCGCGGGCAATATTTCCTGCTAAACTCCATTGAGAGTTGAACGAGTAAACCCCTCCAAGTGAGCCACTCCACACACCAAAGTCACGGCTGTTATTACTGGCATCAAACACGCCCATTTCATCAACGAAATGCACATTACTCCCGTCTAAAGGCGCTTGCACTTGATGTAAGTCATAACGCACTCCCAGTTGCACTAACCACTGATCAATATTCGCCTCTTCAAAAAGGTAAATAGCGCGTTTTGATTCCGTGGCGGTTGGCGTTAAATGCCCAGAAATTAAGGTTTGTGATTTTTCAGTCGCCTCTACCCCTAGCTCACCTTTAAAAGCCCCCCATTGTGGATGCTCTATGGCAAGTTTAAAATCATCTCTGCGTACCAATAAATTTAAATACTCTTCTGTGCCTTTCTCTGCGGCCATTGCTTCATAAGGTAAGTCATGTGATGCTTCTCGCTGATTTCGTGTGTGGCTCCAACTTGGCTTTAACACCCAGTCATCCGTCACAAACAGTTCGGCACTCAATTGAGTTTCATCATTCTGTAACGTCTGACCTGTCGCCAAGGCTTCATACACCGAAGTGGCATCTTCCGCTTCAACCCCAAGATAGTTTTGTTTACTGTTCCACTGCGTATGGCGTAGTTCCACTTGCCCCCAGTCCCCTTGATATCCGAAACCAATATTACCTGAACGGTTTTCAAAATTGGTATTAGGCACTTCCCCTACAAACAAAGGTTTATCGCCGACTGCACTTGATGGGCTTGAACCCTCGGATGAAGAAACATTAGGCACGGTAAAATTATCACCTTCACGTAAAGCAAAACCAGCGATAATACCAAATCGATCCGAACCAGCGCCTAGTTTAATCCCTAAAAACTTCTCCTGGTTATTACTGTTGTATTCACTGGCAAGCTCCCCTTTTAATGTCTCACCATAGGGTATCTGTGCTTGAATAACATTCACCACCCCTGCCACAGCCTCTGAGCCATAAAGCACACTTTGCGTGCCACGCACCACCTCAATACGTTCAGCCAAATAAGCCTCAGTATTTGGATTATGGCGAGTACCATAAGCTTGATAATCGGTGTTTTGTCCATTCGATAGCACCTTCACACGATTGCCGCTCATGCCTCGAATAACAGGCTTGCCTGATTGAGCGCCAGAAGATTGATTGTTGACGCCAGGAATCGTCTCTAACATTTCTCCTAAAGAACCACTTTCAACTGCCATTTTATCTTGAGTAGCCAAACGATTTACTTGCGTAGGCAGTGCAAGTGTTTCATGGTTTTGAACGGGTGAAGCGGTTACCGTGACCGATGGTAGAACCGTTTCAGAGTTTGTTTCTGCTTGAGCAGCGAGTAAGCCATTGCTCGCCCAAATGGACGTTGCGCCAGCCAAAGCGGCGGCTAGGGTATTTTTTGTAAAATGCATGTCTAAATCCTAATTGTTATTTTTTACTTACATCAACGACAACCAACCAGCACCTATGTAATCACGGCAAATGGAATACCATTCATTCAATGATGACAGTGCTGGAAAGCAATCTATTCAGTTTAGAAAGGGTAACAATTAGACAAAAGGTGGGGCGTGGCTATTAAAGTGTCTTTGAAGGATAGCTTCAAATACTGAAACCAGTTCAATATTATTAGCATGATTAAAAGAATATTTTAGAAAGTCAAAGGAGTGGCTTTCAGTCCTATCAATCGGCTGAGCCAAATTTTCAAAGAGATCGCAACTGGTCGTGTGCTCATGAAACGCATGAATTTCAGCATGCACCAAGCCCGCTATTTGTGTGAATACAAACAACAATATAAAACAGGCCACTAAACGTAATTGCTGAGCCTTTAATTTTAATGGGAAAGAGGGCTTTGCATCAATATCCATAACGGCAATATTATAAAGTACTTTTCTATACATTACCAAGAGTAGCCCTGTCCAATATGAAGTGAGTCTCAATAAGTGGGGTCAATGTCAACTTAATACAATCAGATGAATGTCATTCAGAAGGGGGAGGGAACTTTTGTAATCCAAAATATTTCCCCCCCCTCCCCACTTATGCTTCAACTTTTATGAGGTTTTGTCATTCTCACTAAGATGTATCTTGTTTGGAACTAAAATTAAAACTAACAAGCCTGAGAGAATCATTGCCGCAGAGGCCAGCCAGAAGGGAGCAGTTAGTGCCTGTGTCCATTGTGCTACTAGTCCCATAGTTAAAGCACCAACGGCATAACCAAAATCACGCCAAAAACGATAAACCCCAAGCAGAGTCCCACGTTGTTTGGCTGGGCTAAAATCAGCAACGGCTGCACCTAGGGTTGGGTATAGCATTGCCATGCCGACACCAATCATGCCTGCTTCTAATGTCCATAATAGTACACTGTGCGTTAGTGGAATGATGAATACTCCAAGACCACAAATCCACATGCCGCCGACAATAAGTATTTTGCGCCCGATTTTATCTGAGAGTGGCCCGGTGATGAGCTGGGAACCACCCCAAACCATCGCATAAACCGATATGATGGCACTACCTTCCAGCAAGCTCAGGTCTTGTGATAGAAAATAAACAGGTAGGAATATCCAGACTAATGCATCCGTAAACTTTTCTACTAAACCTGCCTGATTTAATGCGAGTAAGGTTTTATCGTGCCAACTGGCTTGTATGAATATTTTTGAAAGACTTGGTTGTTCAGCTTTAGATTCTGTTTTGCCTGTTGTTAAAGACTCGTTGGTGTGGTGTGCTTCTGCCCAGGGCATCGTTTCACGAATAGAAATAATAGCGAGTAATAATCCCAAAAAAATAACAATGCCGCCAAAAATAAATAAGCCCTGACGTGCTCCTATCATATCAACAAAATAAGCCGTAACGATACCCGCAATAGCGACTGCGGCATAACCTGAAAATTCATTGATACCATTGATTAAGCCTTTTTGATCTAATCGGGCTAAATCTAGTTTGCTATTAATGGTCATTGACCAGCATAGACCCTGATTAATACCCAATAAGAAAGTAGCCGCTACAATCCAGCCCCAACTAGGTGCATATAAAATCATAAAGGGAATTGGGATTGCAATTAACCAGCCAGCAATTAATACCTGTTTACGTCCGTAACGATCACTAAAGCGTCCTGCAAGTAAATTCATTACTGCTTTAACTACACCGAAAACAACGACAAAAGAGGTTAGTAGCAAGAATTGCTGCTCCCCCAGCCCGAATTCGGTATCTGCAAGACCGGGGATGACAGTACGTGTCATACCAATAGTTAGTCCAACCAGAAATACTTGTATCAATTGTAGAATAATCTGTGATTGGTTTGTTTTTATGCCGTGTTGGAGTGCAGAACTATTTTTTTCCTGATGTGATTTTGTTTGCATGGCGTGAAGTCTCAATATTTAAAATTTGCAGGATAAGCTATTTCATGCAATAATTCAATTAATCAATTGAATATGGTCAGGAGGTTTCCATGTCATCACTAAGGCAAGAAGTAAATGAACAGTTGGCACTAATCGCTCAAGGACTGGCATCACCTCAACGTTTAGAAATGTTGGAATATCTTGCTCAAGCAGAACGTAGTGTAGACGAACTAAGCCAGCTATCTGGTTTGACGGTTGCCAATACTTCACGCCACTTACAAGTATTAAAACAAGCGGCAATGGTGGTTGTTCGTCGTGAAGGTAAAAGACGCTTTTATCGTTTAACGGGGGATGATGTTGTAACTTTGGTGTCTAGCCTCAGAAATACCGCTGAAATTCATTTGGCAGAAGTGGAACGTTTAATGCATAGTTATCTCACTGAAAAAGATGCGTTAGAGGCTATAAGTCCAGAAGAGCTATTAGAAAGAGTGCAGCAAGGTGAAGTCACTGTATTAGATATTCGACCTGAAAAAGAGTTTGCAGCAGGGCATTTACCTAATGCAATAAACATTCCACCAGATCAAATTGCAGAACGCATCGAAAAATTAGAGGGTAACCAACAAATTGTTGCTTACTGCCGAGGACCTTATTGTCTCTTTTCTTATGATGCGGTGAAACTATTGCGAGAAAAAGGTTTTGAAGCTCAACGTCTGGAAGAGGGTTTTCCTGAATGGCAAGCGGCCGGTCACCCGGTTCAACAAAATTCTAACTAAAAAATTATACACAATAAATAATTAGGAGTCTGTCCGAGAACTAGAACCGTAACGAAAATCACAGAAACGTTAT
>WFQP01000093.1 GCA_015487015.1 Thiomicrorhabdus sp. | reverse complement strand
GAGTTCTTATTTATACCGACAAGTGACGCTGCTGTCCGAGCAGTTGCACCAGCTACGAACAGTTCAATTAACTTACTTTGTTTATACCAACTTAGTCTACTTTTTCTCATGGTTCCATCTTAGATAATTTTAGTTATCTAGGACAGCCCCTAAATTATTTAATCTTTTGTGTGTTTTTATCGAATGTGCCTTGAGTCCATTTACGGCCTTTAAGCTGCTTTTCCATGAACTCATATGCTATGTCTTGAAATGTTGGTTTTGCTTTGCCAATTCTTTGGATTGCTTAGGATCAATTTTGTTATGAAGTTGAGAGATGATTTCTGAATTTTGGAGACGTGCTTCTTTTAAAGACATAGACGGGTAAACGCCAATCGTAATCGTTTGGCGTTTGCCATTAAAACGATAATCACGCCTCCAAGACTTATGGCCAGTTTTGGAAATAAAGACATACAGACCGTCTTTATCAGTGACTTTAAAAGCCTTTTCTTGAGGCTTGAGGGCTTTTAATTGGACTTCAGTTAAAGGCATATTGATTCTGGCAAAGAAGTGTAATTATTTCCACGATTAAATCAATCGATTCTTTCTCAATATAATCTTCAAAATCATTCGAAGGTACTTCAAAATCTTTTAATTGAGCCACAAATATATCAAAATCAGTCATTGTCTCACCACCTTGTATAAGTCTTACCGGCAAACCATGCAGGACGGGAATTCTTATTTTTTTATAAAGGCCTTTAAGTTGTTCGGCATCTGGAGATTTAAATAAGTTTTCTTTGACAAGTTTATCTAAAAAATCAGCAAACCCAACTCTTCTCTGGTTTTCAATTTTAAGCTCTAAACCTACTAAGTCTGTTTTGTTTGATTGAGATTTTTGATGTTTAAAATGAAGTCCACGTATATAAATTTCCATCAAAGCTGAAACAGTAACTAAACTACTTAACAAGGCACCTGCTTCAAGACTTATAGATAGGTCTTTAGCATAAAACTTAGCTGGACCCGTTGGATAACGCATGTTGTTAAGAAAGTGAAGAACAACATCGATTTTTTCGATATTACTTTTCTCAAATTGCTCTTTATAACTTCTCATTTTAGTGACTTCCTAGAGAAAAAATAGCGATTAAATGTGACGGTATTAAACAAAAATCACATTTCAGTACCGTCAAGAATACCGTCAACTTTATTGAGATGTCAATAGATTTAGTAAGATTACCTAAGACAAGGAAAAGGCTAAAAGCCCTTTTAAAAGGTTATTTTAGGCATAAAAAAAGCCGTCATAAGACGGCTTGATTTAAGAATATGGTGGCTACACCGGGATTTGAACCTGGGACCCCATCATTATGAGTGATGTGCTCTAACCAACTGAGCTATGTAGCCAAAAGAATAGCGCGTATTATAGAGGCTAGGGAATAGATGTCAATATCATGACTCTAAATTTCATCGCTTTTTACACATTAAATCTAAAATGCATGACATCGCCATCTTGGACAATATACTCTTTGCCTTCTAAGCGCTGTTTACCCGCTGTTTTTGCGCCCGCATCGCCTTTATACTCAATAAAATCTTCATACGCGGTCACTTCGGCACGGATAAAGCCTTTTTCAAAGTCGGTATGAATCGCGCCTGCGGCTTGTGGTGCGGTTGCTCCCTTTTTAATCGTCCAAGCGCGTACCTCTTGTACGCCAGCAGTAAAGTACGTTTGCAACCCTAACAATTCGTAACCTGCACGGATCACTCGATTCAATCCTGGCTCATCTTGACCAATTGCCTCTAAAAAATCCGCCTTATCTTCTGCATCTAACTCGGCAATTTCAGCTTCAATCGCGGCACAAATAGGAACAACCACCGCTCCTTGCTTTTTCGCCAGTGCGCTCACTGCATCCAGCATGGGGTTATTTTCAAAGCCATCCTCATCCACATTGGCGATATACATCATTGGTTTTACTGTCAACAAGTGTAGATCTTGCAGCGAACTTAACTCATCCTCTGTTAAGCCGATTAAACGAATCAACTGACCTTCTTCAATCTCTTTAGCCACTTTTTGCAATAAATTTAAACGCGCAGTCGCTTCTTTATCACCACTTTTGGCAATACGTTGAACTTTTGCAATGGCTTTATCAATGGACTCCATATCTGCTAACGTTAACTCCATATTAATGATTTCAATATCATTAATAGGGTCAATTTTTCCAGCCACATGCACAATATCATCATTTTCAAAACAGCGTACGACCTGGACAATCGCATCGGTTTCACGAATATTGGCTAAAAACTTATTGCCTAACCCTTCACCTTTAGACGCCCCTTCAACTAAACCAGCAATGTCCATAAAATCAACCGTGGCCGGCATGACACGCTCAGGCTTCACAATTTCAGCTAACGCACCTTCTCTGGCGTCTGGAACAGGAACCACTCCCACGTTCGGTTCAATCGTACAAAATGGATAGTTTGCAGACTCAATACCCGCATTGGTCAGTGCATTAAACAGTGTCGACTTGCCAACATTAGGTAAACCAACGATTCCACATTTAATTGCCATTTTGAGCTCCTAAAGAATAATAAAAAAGAGATAGAGGGGGGGGGAATTATTTTGAATGAAGTGTATGCATTGCTTTTTGCATGTCACCTGAAATCACTTCAGGCATCACTTTGCTCGCACGATACATGGCCTCATCAATCAATTGTCGATCTATTTTGGATGGGGGTTTTAAAACATAATCCACCACTTGATCTCGATGCCCAGGATGACCGATCCCTAAACGCAAGCGCGGAAAGGTTTTTCCCATCACGGCAATCATATCGCGTAAACCATTATGGCCACCATGACCACCACCTATTTTAAGTTTCGCAGTTCCTGCATCTAAATCCAGTTCATCATGCACCACTAAAATAGATTCAACTGGGATTTTATAAAACTTAGCCAACGCTTGAATGGATTGACCACTGCGATTCATAAACGTTGCGGGCTTGAGTAACCAAAAGTCCAAACCATTCGCTTGAACCCTTGCCACTTCACCAAGAAATTTAGTCTCTGGACGAAATACAACGCCGTATTGACGCGCTACCTCGTCCACAAACCAAAAACCAGCGTTATGTCGAGTCTGGTCATATTTATTGCCTGGATTACCCAGACCAACAATTAACTGAACAGATGACATACACACTGGCTCTTAGTTAACATTAATTTTTATTAAAGGAAAAACTCCTCTAACAAAAAATTAACGTGCTTTTGCTTTACTGATGCTTACAACCGATTGATCGTAATCACTGTTACCATGCGCTAATGCTCTAATCGCAACACCTTCTGGCATAACTAACCCAGAAAGACGCATACTGGTACCCGCTTCCATCTCAGAAACATCAACGATAATTTCAACAGGAAGATCTTTAGCAAGACAACTCACTTCAACCGTAGACTGCAAGAAAGACATCATTCCACCCGCTTTAACACCTGCAGACTCTTCTTGACCTACAAATTTAAACGGTACTTTTTTAACAAGAATGTTATCTGTAGCACGTTGAAAATCGATATGAAAAACAGCACCCGTTGCTGGGTGACGCTGAATATCTTTAACCACACATGACTCAGACTCTCCGCCTTCCACATCAATCGTTAATACGGTATTAAAAATAGTCTCATCTTCAAAAGCATGCTTTACAAAGTTCGCTAATAAAGAAACAGATACGGCTTCTTTTCCTGCACCATAGATAATTGCTGGTACTTTATTCGCATGACGAAGGCGGCGGCTCGCACCTTTCCCTTCTTCTGTACGAAGGTTTGCTGTCCAATTCTGGCTCATAGTGTTTACTCCAAAGATCGATAATATTGATAAAAATGACACAAGTCACTCTTAATTATGAACAATAAAATCTAATTAAAATGTCTTACGTTCGCGACCAAACGCAAGGGAAGCGAGGATTATACTTAAAATTTTAGTTTTTTCTATCTTTTTAGGTACTTTTCATAAATTAATCAAGCACTTCATGCTTCATCCATAAAAAGTAACAGATAAAAAAAATGCCCATCACTGGGCATTTTAAAAAATATAAAAAAGGGTATTCATACTCGATAAATCAATGATTCATCAAAGAGGTCACCGACTCATCTTGGTTAATACGGCGAATAGTCTCACCTAAGATATTTGCGATAGTAATCGTTCTAATTTTAGGGCACTCTTTAATCACTGTTGTTTGAGGAATTGAATCCGTCACAACCACTTCTTTTAAAACAGAATTCATAATATTATCAATGGCCGATCCTGATAGTACCGCATGAACCACATAAGCTGAAACACTTTTAGCGCCACGCTCCATAAGTGCCGTAGCGGCTTTACATAGTGTTCCAGCTGTATCCACCATGTCATCTACAATTAAACAATCTCGCCCTTCAATATCACCAATAATATTCATTACTTGTGACACATTCGCTTTTGGACGACGTTTATCAATAATAGCCATATCAGCCTCAACGGCTTTGGCTACCGCACGCGCACGCACCACGCCACCCATATCAGGTGATACAATGACAACGTTCTCTAAGTCACAATTTTTTTGCATATCATCAACCAGTAAAGGAGACGCATAAAGGTTGTCAACGGGAATATTAAAGAAACCTTGAATCTGATCAGAGTGCAAGTCAACGGTGACTACACGGTGCGCACCTGCATTTGAAATCATATCGGCAGTTAAACGCGCCGTAATAGGAACACGAGCCGAATGTGGGCGACGATCCTGTCGGGCAAAACCATAATAAGGTATAACCGCTGAGATACGATTAGCAGAAGCACGTTTGAGTGCATCAATCATCACCAGCATTTCCATCAAATTAACAGCAGGTTCAGGCGTACAGGTTGGCTGCAACACATAAACATCCTTACCACGAACAGATTCTTTGATTTCAACCATGATTTCGCCATCACTAAAACGGCCAACATCGGCTTTACCTAAAG
>WFQP01000092.1 GCA_015487015.1 Thiomicrorhabdus sp. | reverse complement strand
GGGTTGAATTTGCGCACCAAATAAAAAAGCTTCGTGGTTTTTTAAGAGAATATAGCTCTCTTTAATATTAACTTTGCCATCACGAATACTTTTGATTTCCCAGCCTTGTAAAGACAGTCCTGCTTCGTAGGTTTGTTCTATGGCGTAATCAAAACGTGCTTTTTTGTTTTGTGCAATGGTGTTGGGGCTTGATTTGTTTTTAGATTTTTTTGCCATGTTTTTTGCCAGTGATCAGTTTAGTAAACAGATTATAACAAACCGAAGGGGGGGAGAAAAAATTAGGTGAATGATTTGTAATCGTTTCAGAGCCGATTGCGGCTTTGTTATAATGGTTGCGCTAAATTTAACGCTTGAGTAACTTGATTGATGAAAAAAATTTCCCGAACAGCTTTATTGCCTTATTCTGCTTTGCAAATGTATAACTTAGTGAATGATGTGGCGGCTTACCCTGAGTTTTTACCGTGGTGTGGTGCAGCAGAAGTGATTTCAGAGACGGAGAGTGAGATGGTGGCGAAAGTAACCATTGTAAAAGCTGGATTGCGTCAAACCTTTGAAACTAAAAACCATTTAGTGGTTGGAGAGCGGATTGAAATGCACTTATTGGAGGGTCCTTTTAAGCATCTTAAAGGGGAGTGGGTTTTTAAGCCACTGGATGTGGATGCCTGTAAAATTCAGTTTGAAGTGGAATTTGAAGTGAGTAATGGGGTATTAAACATGGCCATTGGTACGGTGTTTGAACACATAAGTAGTACTTTAGTGGACTCTTTTTGTGAACGTGCAAAAGTCATTTATGGTTAGGGTTGGGTAGGATTATGGCCAATAAAATTCAAATTGAAGTGGCGTATGCGTTAGCCGATGAGCAATTTTTGTATACAGAGCAGGTGGAGGAAGGGACGACGGTGCTTGAGGCTTTAAAGGGGTCTCAACTGTTGGTTGATTTTCCGAAGGTAAATATTGATAAAGTGGGTATTTTTGGCAAGTTAACGGAATACCAGACGGTATTGAGAGAGGGGGATCGTATTGAGGTTTACCGTCCGTTGAAAGCCGATCCAAGAGATCGGCGACGTAAGCAGGTTGAACAGGCTCGTAAGGAAGAAAAAGAGGGGAAGTAAGTAGGCTTTAGATCGGGTATTAAAAAAAACCTAAGCCTAGGAAACTGTTGTCCTCTTTGAGCGTAATAGTTTTAGTACGTTTCTCCCAGCTTTTTAACATGTTGTCTTCATCGAACAAGATAACTAAGTGTCTGGCTGAATCAGAGTGTAGGTCGGTGTTGGCACTGTAAAAAATATATTCCCAGTGATTTGGATTAAAAGGGTCTTTTCCTAAAGGAGGCCCGAGTAATTCACGCACTTGGTTTTTATCTAATCCCACCTGCAAGCTGGCAATGGCCTCTTGTGTCATCACATTTCCCTGTGTTAATGGGGCTTTATAAGGTTGAAAGAAAGAGCAGCCAGAGAGCAGGACAAGGCTTAATCCAAGTGCTATTAATTTTCCCCCCCCCTGTTTTTTGTAGGGGTTTTTTTGACCAGAATGGGTTACGTTCACTTGGTTGGGCAAGGATGGTTGAGTGAATTGTTTCATCGTGTATTTAATTCTTGTGATTAGATAATTTAAGGTATTATACACGCTAAGTTATTTCTATACATAAGCCTTGTGTTGGGCTTACCTTGTTAATACCAAGGTACCTAATATTGCTTTAAAAATAATAAAAACCAGAGGGTAAAATGAGCGGAGCAGAGCTTAAAAAGTTTGGGTTAAAAGTAACACTGCCTAGAGTTAAAATTTTAGAAATTCTTGAACGGATAGATGATCAGCATCATCTCACCGCAGAGGATGTGTATAAAATATTATTAGAGCAGGGTGAAGAGGTCGGACTTGCGACGGTGTACCGTGTGCTTACTCAATTTGAGCAAGCAGGTATTGTTCGCCGTTTAAACTTTGAAAATAATATCTCAATTTTTGAGTTAGATACGGGCGATAACCATGATCATTTAGTGTGTGTTAAATCGGGTAAAGTCAAAGAGTTTGTTGATCCGATTATTGAAGCGCGTATTCAAGAGATTGCCAAGGAGAGTGGTTACAAAGTATCCAGCCACAGTTTGGTTATTTATGGTGAAATGACGGAAGAGCAATAACACCTCCTTGAGGCTTTTTACTATTTTTGAGCATTTTTTAACATCTCTTTAGCGTGACTTAACGTCTGTTCAGTCACGGTTAGACCTCCCATCATTCTGGCCAATTCTTCAATGCGTTTTTCATTGGTAAGTTCCGTGACGTGCGTGTAAGTTTGTTCATTACGTGTTTGTTTTTCAATATGTAAGTGGCAGTGCCCGTGCGAAGCGACCTGTGCAAGGTGTGTGATGGACAGTATCTGTTTATGGTTGCCCAGTTGTTGCATTTTTTTACCCACGACTTCGGCAATACCCCCACCAATGCCCACATCAACCTCATCAAAAATTAACGTGGGTAGACAGGCCACTTCTGCGGTAGCGACCTGTATAGCCAGACTGATACGAGATAGCTCTCCTCCTGAAGCTACTTTTGCAAGAGGTTGCGGGGGTTGGCCTTTGTTGGCTGTTACGTAAAAAGCCACTTTATCTAGTCCCATTATATTGGGCGTTTCTAACGTTTCTAAACGTACTTCAAACTGCCCATTGGGCATTCCAAGTGTTCGCATCCCTTCGGTGACAACATAAGAGAGTTTTTTGGCTGCCTTTTGGCGAGATGTTTGCAATTGTTTCGCTTGGCTTTGAAAGTAATTCCAAGCGTCTTCAATCTCTTGTTTTAATGTACCTAAAGAGTCTTCGGATTGGGTGAGCTCTGAGAGCGATTGCTGTAACTGTTGTTGTTTGATGGTTAATTCAGAGGGATCAATGTTGTACTTTTTAGCTAAGCTAAAGAGCTGTGATAAGCGCTCTTCTATGGCCGTTAAACGTTGTGGGTCAAGCTCTGTTGTATTGGCTTGGTGCTGAATTTCACTTGCGGCTTCTTGAGCTTCAATGAGTGCGCTGTTGAGTTGTGCTAAATTTGTTTGCAGCAGGGGCGTTACATCGGCAATTTGCTCTAAGCTTAAAATCGCTTGGTTTATTTTTTCGGCTGCTCCTGATTCTCCTTCAATCGCGTCATAAGCGGTTTGGCAGGCGGTCTGAATCTCTTTGGCGTGTGAGAGTTGGTGCTGTTCTTGCGAGAGTGTTTCAAACTCATCTTGTACTGGTTGTATCTCATTGAATTCAGTGTTTTGAAAGCGCAATAGCTCGAGCCTGTTTTGGTCATCGACTTGGTTTTCTAAGTGTGTTTTAAGCGTTTGCTGTAAGGTTTGCCAAGCTTGATAGCTTTGTTTGCAGGCAGGCGTTAAAGTAGGGTGAGCCGCATACGCATCCAATAATTCGAGTTGCTTTGTGCTGGAGAGTAACGATTGATGTTCGTGTTGTCCATGAATATCGATCAGCAAGCTCCCAAGTTTTTTGAGTTGACTTGCGGGTACTGGACGGCTGTTTATATAGGCTTTTGAGCGTCCTTCTGGTGTAACCGTTCGTCTCAACAAACAGTCCTGATCATCTTCCAGCTCATGTTGTTTCAGCCACGCTTGTACGTTAGGTTGGGTTTCGATATTAAACTGGGCAATGACATCTGCTCGAGCTGTGTTATGACGAACTAAGCTACTGTCGGCACGTTCACCTAGACTTAATCCTAAGGCGTCTAATAAAATGGATTTTCCAGCTCCTGTTTCGCCTGTTAGCGTGCTAAACCCTGAGTGAAAGTTTAAGTGTAATTTCTCAATAAGGGCTAGATTTTGGATGGTTAATTCTTGAAGCATAAAGGTATCTTTTCTTATTTTTTGTGCTGTAATTTTGCATTGAAACTGGAGGGTTAAAGTTTATCGCCCCAGTGGAGTTTAGCACGAAGGAGTTCAAAATGGTCGTGGCCTTTTGGATGCAACATTTTAATAAAATGTTGATGGCGTGTGATTTGAGTTCGATACCCAGCAGAAATCACATAAGAAACTTGCCCATCGCAGATGATATTGGCTGTACCATGACAGAGATCGGCATGAGGGCGCAGCTCAATAACACTGCTGCCTGATACCACGTAAGGTCGCGTGCTCATGGTGTGAGGATTGATTGAGACTAAGCTTAATACATCTAAAGAGGGGTCTAAAATAGGGCCTCCTGCAGAGAGTGCGTAAGCGGTTGAGCCTGTAGGGGTTGAAATAATTAACCCATCGGATCGTTGGCTGTTTAAAAAGCGGCTGTCGACAAAGGTTTCAAACTCAATCATACGAGGGGATTCAGTTTTATGGATGACCACATCGTTGAAGGCCAGCTGGTCAAATAATTTTTTATCCCCCTTATAAATGGTGACGCGAATTAAATTACGCTCCTCTTCCTCATAGGAACCTTGCATCATCGCATCAAGCGTATTGAGCATGTCTTTAGGCGATATATCGGTTAAAAAACCTAGGCGGCCGAGGTTGATGCCTAAAATAGGAATTTTTTGGTCAACGATGGAGCGTGCTACATCTAAGAAAGTACCGTCTCCCCCTACGACAATGGCCACATCAATTTGTTTGGCCATCTGATCTCGTTTGATGATTTCAATGTCATAGCGAGCTTGGGGGAAATCATGGCAAGAAGCTGAGTCTAGGTAGACGGTTTTGCCTTGTGCTTGTAGGTGTTGCACCAGTTTATCAATGGTATCCCAGCATTGAATGCCATTGTATTTTCCAAAAATTCCAAATGTTTCAAACATACAATTAAGACTCGTTAAATAAAATTATTAAAAATCCTTGAATAAATAGGGGCTCGCCTTATAATTTAGCAGTCATACAATATGACTGCTAAGTGCAATAAGTGCCCTCTAGTGCTTCTTTTAATCTAGGCTAACAGATGTTAAACGACCGTTCACAACTTTTGTTTAAAAATTTAATGGGATTATACCTCAATGAGGGGAAGCCCATTGGTTCAACCACTTTGGCAAAATGCCCAGAGGTGGGGTTAAGTTCCGCTACGGTTCGTAATGTGATGGCAGACTTAGAGAGAATGGGAATGATTCACTCCCCACACACCTCAGCTGGTCGTATTCCGACGGACAAAGGGTACCGTTTTTTTGTAGATTCGTTATTAACCTACCAGCCGTTGTCGCAACAGGGTGAAGAACGTATTCGTCAAGAGCTCTCTTTAACTTTAAGCCAAGATGCATTAATGTCGAGTGCATCTCAAATGTTGTCAGGTATTACTGGTATGGCTAGTTTGGTGTTAATGCCAAACAGAGAGCAAGGGATTTTAAGACACATTGATTTTGTGGCATTAGGTGATACGCGTGTATTAGTGGTGTTGGTCTTTAATGAGCAGGATGTACAAAATCGAATTATTGAGCTGGATGCCGCGGTGACAGCTGATGAGTTAATTAAAGTGGCTAACTTCCTCAATGAACAGTGTGTGGGGATGAGTTTAGCGAATGCTAAGCGGTCATTAATTGAACGTATGAATCAGATTCGAAGTACCACTAATGAATTTATGTTGTCTGTTATTGAAGCAACCGATACGGTATTGAGTGAACAACTTCAGCAAGAGATACCTTTTTTAGTTTCAGGGCAAAGTAACTTATTAAACTATCAAGAGTTGGCTGAGACGGATAAGTTAAAGTCGTTGTTTCACTCCTTTGAACATCACACTGAAATGTTAAGTATTTTGGATAAGAGTATGAATGCACAAGGGGTTCAAGTGTTTATTGGCCATGAGTGTGGCAGTCAAGTTTATCAAGATTGCAGTATTGTGAGTACGCCCTATGAAGTTGAAGGCGAAGTGCTCGGTGTTTTAGGCGTAGTAGGCCCCAGCCGAATGAATTATGAAAAAGTGGTGCCAAATGTGGATGTGATGGCAAAAATTTTAGGCTCACTCTTGAAAAAGTAGTGACAAGCCCCAATTTAAAAAGCAGTGTAACTATTAAGATAGGAAAAGAGTCGTGGCAGAAAATAAAACAAAAAAACGAAGTGTTGATCAAATCAATGAAGAGGGTGTTCCAACCGTAGAAGAAGCCTTGGAGAACTCTGAAGAGGCTTTGGAGCAAGCACAGGAAGCTGTTTCTGAGGACATTGAAGCGTTACTCGCTGAGTCTCGATCGGAGGCGGAAAAGCATAAAGATATGGCATTGCGTATTCAAGCGGATATGGAAAACTTGCGTCGTCGTACACGATTGGATGTTGAAAATGCACATAAATATGCCTTAAACAAATTTGTGGATGCTTTAATTCCGGCGATGGACTCCATGGAAATGGGGGTGGATGCCGCGAAAAAAGAAGAAGCGACGATTGAAAGTATTCGTGAAGGCATTGATATTACTTTTAAACAATTGCTTGATGTACTGGGTGAGTTTAATGTTGAGCGTATTGATCCTAAAGGGGAGAAGTTTGACCCTCAATTTCATGAAGCGATGACCATGATTCCATCACCAGACCATGAAAGTAATACGGTTGTGGATGTGATTCAGAAGGGTTACAGCTTAAATGAAAGACTGATTCGTCCTGCTCGAGTGATTGTGGCGCAATAATTTTTTGAGATGCACTTGAAAAACTAACTTACAGTCTTATATAGATAACAAGATTAAGAAATAAGAACTTTGGAGAAAAATAAAAATGGCTAAAATTATTGGTATTGATTTAGGAACCACCAACTCATGTGTGGCGGTAATGGAAGGCAAAGAGGTTAAGGTTATTCCAAATGCAGAAGGCGTACGCACAACGCCTTCTATTGTGGCTTACACTCAAGATGGTGAGGTACTTGTTGGGGATTCAGCAAAACGCCAAGCAGTCACTAACCCAGAAAATACCTTGTTTGCGATTAAGCGTTTAATTGGTCGTCGTGCTGACGATAAAGTGGTTCAAAAAGATAAGGACATGGTTCCTTACGCGATAGTGGCCGCAGATAACGGCGATGCATGGGTAGAAGTCAATGGTGAGAAGTTGTCGCCACAAGAAGTGTCTGCAAAAACATTGATTAAAATGAAAAAAACAGCTGAAGACTATCTAGGTCATGAAGTCACCGAAGCGGTTGTAACGGTTCCAGCTTACTTTAACGATGCACAACGCCAAGCGACTAAGGATGCGGGTAAAATTGCAGGGTTAGAAGTGAAGCGTATCATCAATGAGCCAACGGCTGCGGCACTGGCTTATGGTATGGATAAAGTAACCAAAGACAGCACTATTGCTGTGTATGACTTAGGGGGGGGAACATTTGATGTTTCAATCATCGAAGTCGCTAACCTTGATGGTGAAAAACAAGTTGAAGTATTGTCAACGAACGGAGACACCTTCTTAGGTGGTGAAGATTTTGATAATGCAATCGTTGAATACATTGCTGAAGAGTTTAAGAAAGATCAAAATGTTGACCTTAAATTAGATAAGTTGGCTCTGCAACGTGTTCGTGAAGCGGCTGAAAAAGCAAAAATTGAACTGTCTTCTCGTGAGCAAACAGACATTAACTTGCCTTACGTTACAGCGGATGCAACGGGCCCAAAACATTTAAACATGAAAATCACACGTGCTAAGTTTGAATCATTAATTGAGGATTTAGTAAAGCGTACGATTGAGCCTTGTAAAATGGCATTAAAAGATGCTGGGCTTTCTGCCTCTGAAATTGACGATGTTATCTTGGTCGGTGGTTCAACACGTGTCCCAATGGTTCAAGCGGCGGTTAAAGACTTTTTTGGTAAAGATCCTCGTAAAGATGTGAACCCGGATGAAGCGGTTGCAATGGGTGCAGCGATTCAAGGGGGTGTTTTATCTGGTGATGTGAACGATGTATTGTTATTGGATGTGACGCCATTATCTCTAGGTATTGAGACGATGGGTGGTGTGATGACTAAGTTAATTGAGAAAAACACCACGATTCCAACACGTAAATCGCAAGTGTTCTCAACAGCTGAAGACAATCAAGCTGCGGTAACGATTCATGTGGTACAAGGGGAGCGTGAAATTGCCTCTGGTAACAAATCTCTTGGGCAGTTTAATCTAGATGAGATTCCACCTGCACCTCGTGGTACACCGCAAATTGAAGTAACGTTTGATATTGATGCGAACGGTATTTTAAATGTATCGGCCAAAGATAAAGCGTCTGGTAAAGAGCAACACATTACCATTCAAGCCTCTTCTGGTTTATCGGACGAAGAAGTGGAAGCGATGGTAAAAGATGCTGAAGCGCATGCGGAAGAAGATGCTAAGTTAAAAGAGTTGGTTGAAGTTCGTAACCAAGCCGATGCAATGATTCATGGCACACAAAAAATGCTGAAAGACGCAGGCGATTCTGTAGCGGATGGTGAAAAAACAGCCGTTGAAGATGCCATTAAAGCGGTTGAAGAAGCCATTAAAGGTGACGACAAAGCGGCGATTGAAGCCAGTGTTGAAAAACTAGCAGAAGCCAGTAAGTCGATTGCAGAAAAAGCACAAGCTAAACAGGCGGCTGGTGGAGATGAAAAACCACAAGGAGATTCAAATAAAGCTGATGACGATATTGTTGATGCTGAATTTGAAGAAGTGGATGGCTCTAAAAAATAAGCAGGTACGTTTGATTTAAAACGTTATAATTCGGGCGATTCAATAGTGAATTGCCCGTTTTTATTTTAAAGAAATTTTAATAATTTTAAGTGTATTCATTGATTATTTAGAGATGCTTTTAAGATTTGTTTAAAATAAAAATCCCCCCCCTCTTAACCCAGTTAACAGTATGAGAATGTGATGAGTAAGATTTGTTATTACGAAATTTTAGCGGTTTCTAAAACGGCTTCAGATGGTGAAATTAAAAAATCCTATCGAAAAATGGCGATGAAATATCATCCAGACCGTAACCCAGATAATAAAGAAGCTGAAAATAAGTTTAAAGAAGCCTCGGAAGCCTATGAAGTATTGTCCGATTCACAAAAGCGTGCCACGTATGATCAATTTGGTCATGCAGGATTAGAAGGGCAAGGCGGTGGAGGCTTTGGTGGTGGTTTTGAAGGAGGCTTTGGTGATATTTTCAGTGAAATGTTTGGGGGCGGCTTTGGTGGTCAGCGAGGACCACAATCAGGGGCCGATCTTCAATATGAGTTAAGCATTTCATTAGAAGAGGCCGTTGCGGGAACATCAGTAGACATTCGTATTCCAACAAAAGATTCATGTGATGCCTGTGATGGTTCGGGTGCTGAGCCGGGCAGTACGGTAGAAACGTGTCCAACGTGTCATGGTGCTGGTCAGGTGCGAATGCAACAAGGTTTTTTTGCGGTTAATCGTGCTTGTCCAAGTTGTCATGGTTCTGGAAAACGAATTAAAACACCGTGTAAGAAATGTCGTGGTGAAGGTTTTACTCATGCTCATAAAATGTTATCGGTTAAAATTCCAGCAGGGGTTGATAATGGTGATCGTATTCGTTTACAAGGCGAAGGCGAAGCGGGTGAGTCAGGCGCACCACATGGTGATTTGTATGTTCGAATGAACATTAAAAAGCACACTATTTTTGAACGCGATGGTGATACATTATATTGTGAATTGCCCATGAACTTTTCAACGGCGGCACTGGGTGGAACGGTGGATGTGCCGACATTAGGTGGATCAGCCAGTTTAAAAATTCCAGCAGGGACACAGTCAGGGCAACGTTTTAAACTTGCAGGTAAAGGGGTTAAGTCGGTTCGTTCCTCTCGTGTAGGGGATATGATTGTGGAGGTTCACATTGAAACGCCTGTAAAATTAACCGCTCGTCAAAAAGAGCTGTTACAAGAGTTTGATGAAAGCCTAAAAGGTAAACACCATAAGCAACACAGCCCTAAAGAACATGGTTTTTTTGATTCTGTAAAGTCATTCTTTACGGGAGATGATGCAAAAAAAGATAAAGATGATGGCCCTTGGAAGTAATGGTCAAAAAGGATTGAAGATGATGAGAGTAGCAATTACAGGGGCTTCTGGCCGAATGGGTCGAAACTTAATTGATGCCGTCAATCAAACCGAGGGCTTGACTGTTGCAGCGGCAATTGAACGCCCTGAAAGCAGTTTAATTGGTGCCGATGCAGGTGAGTTAGCTGGTGTTGGATATTTAGGCGTTTCGGTCGTTAATTCGGTTGAATCAGTGGTCAATGAGTTTGATGTGTTGATTGATTTTACCGTTCCCGTTGCAACGATTCATAATTTAGATGTGTGTATCGAACATGATAAAAAAATTGTAATTGGTACGACGGGATTTGATCAAGCTGGACTGGATTCGATTGATCGAGCGGCAGAATCCATTGCTGTTTTATTTGCAGCGAATTACAGTGTGGGTGTTAACCTATGTCTTAAACTGCTTAAGCAAGCGGCGGAAGTATTAAATGACGATTACGATGTTGAAGTGATTGAGGGACATCATCGGCATAAAGTTGATGCGCCTTCAGGCACGGCGCTTAGAATGGGCGAAGTGGTTGCCGATGCATTAGGTCGAGATTTAAAAACATGTGCGGTATACGGTCGTGAAGGCATTACCGGTGCCCGTGATCCAAATACCATTGGGTTTGCAACGATTCGAGCGGGTGATATTGTAGGAGATCACACTGTATTATTTGCTACCGAAGGGGAGCGGGTGGAGATTACACACAAAGCATCCAGTCGAATGACCTTCGCCAAGGGTGCTGCACGTGCCTGTGACTGGTTGATGAAAAAAGAGAAAGGGTTGTTTGATATGCAGGATGTATTAAATTTACGATAACCGTTTTAAGTTTTAATCAAAAAATAAAAGGCTCTTTTTAGAGCCTTTTTTATGTCTAATATTTGAGGGTATCGGAGGGAGGGAGAGTTTAGCGCTTATTCTTTTTATGCCGAGCGCGTCGTACTTTTTTATTGGCTTCTTTCGCTTCAAGCTTCTCTTTTTTGAGTGCTCGTTGTTTTTCGACTTGTTTTAACTCTTGTTCAATAATATCAGGGGTTTCAAGGGTTAAGTTTCCAAGTATGGTGTCACGGTATTCGACAATAAAAATTCGAGATATCTTATCTAAATCGATCCAACCACCCGAACGTAAACACCCTCGTTGTCGCCCAATTTCTTCTAAAAACTCAATATCTGTATTGGGTAACTGATCTAAATTAAAGCGTTCCTTTAAGGCATTCGGGTAGGTTTTCATTAAGTATTCTGCAGCATAAGA
The DNA here is from genome assembly GCA_015487015.1 of Thiomicrorhabdus sp. GTDB lineage: Bacteria > Pseudomonadota > Gammaproteobacteria > Thiomicrospirales > Thiomicrospiraceae > Thiomicrorhabdus. The sequence goes on along the minus strand of WFQP01000092.1, from coordinate 27,524 downwards.
GGCGATATCGGGCAGTTCAAATGCAGTCTCTTTTATGCCACCAGTAATCGCCAAACGGTAACCGCTGTTTTCATTTTCAATATTAGGCCAAAGCATGCCAGGGGTATCAATTAAGGTAATGCCCTCTTCAAGTTTAATACGCTGTTGATTTTTAGTTACCGCAGGTTCATTGCCCGTTTTGGCTATTGTGCGGCCGGTGATGTTATTGATTAGGGTGGATTTTCCAACATTAGGAATGCCAATAATTAAAACGTGAATCGTTTTAATCGTTTTGACTTTTTCAGGCACAAGCTTTTTAATCATGGCAATTATTTGCTCACGCTTATCCGATTGCTGTGCATTAAAGGCTAAGGTTTTGACCTGTTTTTCTTCTTCTAAATAGTCTTGCCAAGCTTGTGTTTTTTCAGAATCGGCTAAGTCGCTCTTATTGAGGATTTTTATAGTGGGTTTATCACCTCGAATCTCTTCAATCATTGGGTTTTGGCTGCTGAAAGGGATACGCGCATCCAGCACTTCAATAAAAACATCAATTTGATTAAATATTTCTCTCACTTCTTTTTGGGCTTTGTGCATATGCCCTGGATACCACTGAATAGCCATGTTGATGCCTTTATTAAATGATGATGATTGAGTAAAAAACTAGAATACACAAAAGGGGGTAGATTATAGCCTTTAAAGGATTATAAAGTGGTTTTAAAAGTTTGCATGGTGGCCTATCTATTGCTAGGTATATTTTTTTGCTGATTTAGCGGTTGTACGTATTTTATTGGATTCAATACGGTGGTAAGGTTGTTTACTGTTTTGTTAAAATTGCGCGGTATTTTTCTTGTAATTTGTTGTTTTTAACTAATTTTAAAAGGTTTTAAGGCGTGTCAGAAAATTTTCATATCTTAATTGTGGATGATGTTTCGGATAATATTCAAGTTGCGATGAGTATTTTAAAAGAGAAAAATTATCAATTCTCTTTTGCTCTAAATGGTGAGCAAGCACTTGAATTAGTCGAATCAAATTCATTTGATTTGATCTTATTGGATATTATGATGCCAGGGCAAAGTGGGTATGAAGTGTGTCAGCAGTTAAAAAAGCAGAAGAACACACAAGATATTCCTGTGATATTTTTGACAGCAAAGGTTGATGTTGACTCGATTAAAGAGGGGTTTGAAGTAGGAGCCGTTGACTATATTACCAAGCCATTTCACCCAGAAGAATTGATTGCTCGCGTTAAAACACATTTGGAGCTCTACACAGCCAAGCGTATTTTAAAGAAATACAATTTGAATTTAAAAAACAGCTTATTGTTCCGAGAAAAACGATTCATGACGGAGCTGGAAGAAAATCAAAAAGAGATGATTTATGTCTTAACGGAGCTGATGGAGGCCAATTCGGATGAAACAGGAAGACATATTCGTCGTGTAGCGGAATGCTCAAGATTGCTTGCACATTATCATCCTAGTATTACCGAAGAGGATGCACAGGTTATTTTTCATGCAGCACCGATGCATGATATTGGCAAAATAGCTATTCCTCATGAAATTTTGCATAAGCCTGGTCGATTGACGGAAGAAGAGTTTAATATTATGAAAACGCATACCACGTTGGCACATAATGTACTTAAAATTTCTGACCGAAAGTTTATTAAAGCAGCTGAAGTGATTGCGATGCAGCATCATGAAAAATGGAATGGTACAGGATATCCACAAGGGTTAGCACGAGAAGAAATTCATATTTATGCAAGAATTGTTGCGATTGCCGATGTTTTTGATGCCTTAACTCATAAACGTGTTTATAAAGAGGCTTGGTCAATTGATGACGCTGTTGAGTACATAGCTCAACATAAAAGTACACAGTTTGATCCTGTTTTAGTGGATATTTTTGTAGAGCACATTGATGAATTTATTGCTATCTCTCGTTTTTAAGTCCTTTCTTTTTCTCACATTATGCTTACTATCTTGGCAGGCGAAGTCACTTAACTTAACACCAGAAGAGCAACAGTGGATTGCACAAAATCCAGTCGTTACACTGGGTTCTGATCATGCTTGGCCTCCCTATGACTTTGTAAATAGGCAAGGAAGGCATGATGGTATTTCTGCCGAAATTATTGATATTATTCGTCAAAAAACAGGCTTGAATATCCAAGTTAAAAGTGGTGTATGGTCTGAAATTATTTCAGAGATGAAGCAAGGGGGGTTAGACGGTTTAGTGTGTGCTGTAAAAACGCTCAAAAGAGAAGCCTACTTAAGTTTTACCCCCCCCTATACAACGATGCCATTAGGCATTTTGGCTCGAACTGAAAATACTCATATTTTTTCTATGGCCAGTTTAAAAAATAAATTAGTGGCTGTAAATGAAGGTTCTTACTTGCATGAGTGGTTAGAACTAAACTACCCCGAAATGAAGTTGTATTTAACCTCTTCAAATGAAGAGGCTCTTAATGCTGTTTCGTTTAATTATGCCGATGCTTATGTGGGTAATATAGCTGTTGCTACTTATATCATTAAGCAAAATTATTTAACAAATTTAAGTCTAGTGGCGAAAGTGGATGGACTTGAGACGAAAACAGCCATTGCCATTGATAAAAAACAGCCCATTTTAATGTCGATTATTCAAAAGGCTTTAAAAGATATTTCTCCCTTAACATTGCGTAGGATTAATGAAGGGTGGTATGCAAAATCCCAATTGACTCATTCCGATGTTCATACGGTTAATTTAACGCCTAATGAACGTGATTGGATTGCCCGTTATGGTGAGGTTAATGTGGCTGTAGAATTTGATTGGCCACCATTTAACTTTGTGGATAGTACTCAAAATTCAATGGGACTTTCGATTGATTATTTGAGGTTAATCGCTCAAAAAACAGGGTTGATATTAAAGTTTACCTCGGACCTTTGGCCAGTAAATTTAAAGGCATTGGAAAATAAACAGACAGATTTATTGCCAGCAGGAGTTAAAACAAAAGAGCGTGAAAGTTTTGCTCTTTTTTCAGAACCTTATTTTGAAGCCAAAAATTACTTTTTTACTCGAGATGATCTGCGAGTGCATCAAATAAAGGAGCTTGATGGTCATGTTGTGGCGATGCCTAAAGGCTTTGCAGGTACTCAGCTTCTCCAAGCGTATTATCCGAATATTGTAATACTTGAAGTGGATTCTATGCAAGAGGCCATTGAAGCTGTCCTTCAAGGTAAGGCACAGATACTGTATGGTTTGTACCCTGTTATCTCTTACTTACTAAGAAAAACAGGCATAAATACGATTATGCCTTTTAAAGCTACTCAGCAAGAATTGCAAAATGTACATTTTCTTATCCGAGATGATGCACCAGAGTTGCAGTCTATTATTAATAAAGGCTGGGCGGCCATATCCAAATCAGAAAAAGCTATGATTGAAAAAAAGTGGCTGATCAATCATTTTGGAGAAGAGGCTACAGAGCTTGTATTAACTGAATCTGAACAGGACTGGATGGCGGATAATCCCGTGATTAAAGTAGCTTCAGAATTTGATTGGCCACCTTTTGATTTTGTGGATAAACATCAAAATCCTATAGGGCTTTCCATTGATTATTTAAAGTTAGTTGGAGATAAAACGGGGTTAACCTTTGAAATTACCGTCGATCGTTGGGTCACCAATTTAAGTAATTTGGAACAGAAAAAAATAGATCTTTTACCCGCTACATTTCAAACAGAGGATCGAAAACGGTTTGCCCTTTTTTCAGAACCTTATTTTGAAGCACGTAATTATTTTTTTATTCGAGATGATTTACAAGTCCAAACGATCAGTGATTTAAATGGTAAAACAGTCGCTGTGCCTAAGGGGTTTGCCCAAGCTATTGCGTTACAACATTATTTTCCAAAAATTAATATTCTTGAAACCGAGTCTATGCAAGCCGCAATTGAAGCGGTGATTCAAAATAAAGCGCAAATATTATATGACGTTTACCCCGTGTTATCGTATTCGCTCAAAAAAGCAGGTATTAACACGATTGTTCCCTTTAAGGCGACCCATCAGGAGCTACAAAATGTTCATTTTATGGTAAGAAATGATGCACCAGAACTAGCCTCTATTTTAAACAAAGGGTTGGCTGTTATTACCGAAACCGAAAAAAACTTGATTGAGTCAAAATGGTTGGCTCAGCAGCAGAACTCCGAATATGAACCTGATTTTGAGTTAACTCAATCTGAACGAGCGTGGTTGCAAAAAAATCCTAGTATTCGCTTTACGGGGGATACAGGGTGGCTCCCTTTTGAAGCATTTAATTCAGAAGGCGGGTACTCTGGTATTGTGGCCGATTTTTTAAATGCTATTGAGAGAGAAATTCCCTTGAAATTTACCCCTGTTCCTGTAGCGAGCTGGCAGGAAGCGTTAACTTTAGCAGATAATAAAAGGGTTGATGTGATTTCAGGAGATATGGCTGATGCACATTTGGCTCAAAATTATCACCCCATTGAACCGTACATAACGGTTCCGATTGTAATGGTAATGGAGGGTGAGGCTGAGTTTGTGAATACACTGACTGAGTTGAAAGGAAGCTCGTTAGGCATTGTAAAAGGGTATGGTTATACCCAGGCTCTGTTGGATAAATATGAAGATTATTTATTTATAGAGTTTGATACACCGCTTGAGCTGCTGGAAAGTGTTTCGACAGGCAAAACGGATGTGGCTTTATTGTCACTGCCTGTTGCCAGTTATCTTATTAAACAAAATGCTTTTTACCTGTTAAATGTAGTTGGAAAAACAGCATTAGATATGCAATTGACTCTGTTTGTATCTAAAGAACAGCCTGAATTACACCAGTTGCTTGATCGGGTGATGAAAGTGGTTAAAGAGAAACAGGGGGGGGAAATTTTAAATACTTGGACAAAGCTTAGTTTTGCTTCCAAGGTAGATTATGGCTTAATTTTTCAAATACTACTGGTTGCCCTATTTTTTATGGGTGTTGTGTTTTATTGGAACTTAAAGTTAAACAAAGAGGTTAACCAGCGAAAAATTATTGAAAAGCAACTGAAAACAGAGAAAGATAAATTCAAATACTTGTTTGATAAAGCGGCCGATGGACACTTAATTTTTCAAAAAAATAAAGTAGTGGCAGTAAATGATGCCGCTTTAAAGTTACTTGGTCTAACAGAGAAAAAAGAAATTTTACAACAAGGGTTGGATAATTGGTGCCCTGAGCTTCAGCCTGATGGACAGACATCAAAAGAGAAGCGTAAAGGCTTTATTGAGCACTGTTTTAATCACGGAATGGTTCGGTTTGAGTGGATGCTTAAAGATGTGCATGGCTTTACTTTTTGGGTTGATGTGGTGTATGTATCCATTCCTTATTTGGGAAAACCGGCTATTTATATGTCGTGGCGAGATAAAAGTGAACAAAAAGCACAAGAGGCGACGTTAAAGCAAAATGAAGAGCAGATGAAGCGAATTATTGACAGCATTCCTTTGATTGTTTTGATCACAAATTTTGAGGGTAAAATTTTAAGCGCGAATCGTAAAGCATTGAATGATTATAATGTGATGTCAGAGGATATTTCAAATTTTAATATTATGGACTTTTATTTGCATAGCAGTGACCGAGATGAGGTCACTCAGCGGTTACAACAAGAGGGAAAGGTCGAGCAAAAAATTGTGACCATGAAAGATGTTCAAGGTAAAGCACGAGAGATGATGCTGTCGGTTACCCCCATTACGTACCATAATCAATCGTCTTTATTAACCATTTCAGTAGATTTAACCGAACGTATTTTAGCGGAGAAAAAGCTTAAAGAAGCCATGGAGCATGCTAAGGCTGCCAACCAGTCTAAAACAGAGTTTTTAGCCAATATGAGTCACGAAATTCGTACACCGATGAATGCTATTTTGGGTTTTACAGAGTTGTTAAATGAACAGATTAAAGAGCCAAGGTTAAAATCATTTATTAACACGATTCAGTCAGCGGGTAATACCTTATTAATGCTTATTAATGATATTTTGGATTTATCTAAAATTGAAGCGGGCAAAATGACCATTCAGAAAACGGCTACCAACCCTCATGAACTGTTTAAAGAGGTTGGGGACATTTTTATTATGAATATTCAGAAAAAAGGATTGGATTTTTATATCGATATTGCTCCAGATATTCCACCATCATTACTATTGGATCCCGTACGTTTAAGACAGGTTTTGTTTAATTTATTGGGCAATGCGGTTAAGTTTACCGATAGAGGCTCTATTAAGTTATCTGTTAAGTCGGTGAATGAATTTGAGCAACTGAGTAAAATTGACTTGTTGATTCAGGTTGAGGATACGGGGATTGGGATTCCTTTAGAGCAGCAAGATCGTATTTTTAATGTTTTTGAGCAACAAGAAGGACAGGACTCAGGTAAGTTTGGCGGAACGGGGTTAGGGCTTTCCATTACCAAGCGTTTAGTGGCCATGATGAAGGGGCATATGAGCTTAGAAAGTACGCCTAATAAAGGGTCTATTTTTACGATTCTACTTGAAAAGGTGGATGTTGCCTCTATTCACTCTTATAACGAATTAGACAACCCTCCTTTGTTTAATGCCCAAACAATTCGGTTTAAGCCTGCGACGGTACTTGTGGTAGATGATGTCTTGAATAATCGTGAATTAATTTGTCAAAATTTTGTGGATTCGGGGTTGACGATTATTCAAGCAGAGAATGGGCAGGAAGCGATTGATTGTTATCGTTCCAATCACGTTGACCTTATTTTGATGGATATTCGAATGCCTGTTTTAAATGGCTATGAAGCGGCTAAAGTGATTAAGTCTCTGAACCCTGATCTTCCGATTGTGGCCTTAACGGCCTCCGTGATGCAGGATGAATTTGAAAAAATAAGGCGTGCTTATTTTGATGATTACTTACGCAAGCCTGTTTTACGTAATGACTTAATTCAATCGTTATCGCAGTTTTTGGAATACGACCAACAGAAGCTTGATGAGCCTCAAGAGATGGCTCATCGCATCACGAATTTTGATGAAAAGAGCTTACCAGAGCCGTTGAAAAAGGTCATAAAGGATGAACTGACCCCTTTATATCAGCGTGCTGTTAAAAGTAACAGTATTGATGACATTAAGGCTTTTGCTAAACAAGCAGCAGACTTTGCGATAGAGTATGAAAATGAATCATTAGCGCTTTTTGCCAGTCAATTGTTAGAAAAAGTAGACAGTTTTGACATTGCAGGCATGCAGTTTTTGCTTAAAAAATCTGAGTTTTTAGAGGATTTATAAATTTCTTCCCCCCCCCCCTCTTAAAGCGTTATTCAGAGACTTCTTAAGGGTTACTTTTTAAACATTCGCATTAAAAAACGTCCAAAAATAAACAGCCCTAATGCCATCCAAATATAGACAAACGGTAAAATAAAATTGTAAAACGAGGTTAAGGAGCCTTCCATGTGTTGCAGGCTTTCAACGGTTAAAATACCGCCTTCGGCATTGGAGAGCACTATGAGAACAATCACTAAAAGAATGGCGCCAAATGCTGCGCTTGAGTAGGTGAAAATTCGAGACCAAATGTCCATTTTTATATCCTAAATGATAGGGGGGGATAAATTTAAAGCCCCCGCTTCTGTAATAATGCCATCCAAAGGGATGTCCCAAGGATTGACGGGCAGTTGTTCGACCTGTTGACAACGATGTGCCCAACCGATTAGCAGGGGAGGTATTTTAGAGGATTGCTGTTTAAATTGAAAGGTTCGATCATAATAGCCTCCCCCCATGCCCATGCGGTTTCCAGAAGCATCAAACCCAACCAGCGGCATCAATACAAGGTCTAATGCTTGTCCTGAAACCCATGTACTTTGTGGGAGGTCTGGCTCTAAAATTGCAAATTTATTTTTTTTCATAGGGGTGTTGGGGGTGTACTCTGCAAAGGCCATGTGTCCTGTTGGGTTGGTTTTTAAAATAGGCAGCCATACTTTATGTGGGCTGGAATGCCATAGGTATTGAATGGCTAAATCGGTCGAGAGTTCACCATCTTGTGCAAGAAAAAAAGCAATGTTTAATTTGTTTTGGGTGTGCAAAAACTCTGTCGAGGCGAGAAAGTGCGCTAAGTGTTGTTGTGCAAGTTGGGCATGTTGAGTTTGTTGTGCAGGGCTTAGGGATTGTCGCTGTAATCGCAGTTGTTTTCTTAGTAGGTCAGAGGGATGAGAAGTAGAAGTGCTCATGGATCGGCTCTTTTTGTATGCATTTTTTTGGAATGCTAGAGATAGGGGGGGAGAAAAATAGAAAGAGACTCATTGTCGTTGAACAAAAATCCGAGAACCGAGCAGTTCAAGGTGGCAGTCTCCTCAAGAAATTTAGGCTTCTCGGGTTAGTCAGCTCTAGCAAGACAGACTAACGAGATGCACACCATTTCTAGCATCTGACCCCAATATAATAATTATCGGAAAGGGGTTTATGCCCAACAACAATGAGTCAGGCTCTTATTATAACAAAACTGGGATTTGAATTTAAGGACATCTCTATTAATTTTTAGTGTGTCGGCTTGAGGTTCAAAAGCGGCCTATTTTGGACGCAATATGTGCATTCATGAATTATTTAGAGGTGCCCTTAAGTACTGTGATATTTAGTTTGAATGGTTTGTTTGAGACACATGATCAATAACGGTTTCGATTTGTGTTTCGACTTGTTCAGTGTACTGCAAGGTGTCATTTTTGAGTTGAAGGTAGTCATAACAAAGGTTAAGCGCCATCATAAGGACTTTTCCTTCGCCCTTTAGCTCAGGCAGTTGATCCAATTTATCTTCCAGCAGTGTGGCGGCTTCAATTAAGCGTTCATGGTCACTCTCTTCACAAGGGATTTCAAAGTTATGGTTCATTAAAGTCAGTGTCAACACGGCATGGCTCCGAAGGGGTAAGAGAAAGAGTAATGTGATATTATTCCCCAATAATTACGCTTTAACAAGAGAATGTTTTATGAGTTTTGATCAAATCAAAGAAATTATCGCACCGCACACCGACCTTGAGTCCCCCTCTTTTATTCAGGGGATGTTAATTGGCCTTTTGTGTGGTGACAACGATGTGCAGGAAGCCGTTTGGATTAAAAAGCTGATTGAAGAGGCCAGTATTAAGTCAGTGAAAGAGTCTTTTTTAAAAGGGTTGCATGAACTTTATTTGGAAACCAATAAAGGCTTAAATGGTTCTGGCTTTGAATTGGAGCTTTGTCTGCCTGATGACAGCGAACCAGTGATTTACCGCGCGATGATGATTGGGCAATTGTGTGAAGGCGTATTGTACGGTTTGGGATTAATTGGTTGCTTACAAGATGCAGAAAATGAGATTGCACCAGAAGTAAGAGAGTTGATTAATGACTTTAGTGATATTGCCAGTATTGATGTGGAAGGGTTAGGTAAATCAATTGCAGATGGTGAAGCCGAAGAGTCTGATTTAATGCAATTGGTTGAGTTTGTTAAAATTGGTGTGATGACCATTAATGAATCTTTAAATCCTATTGAAACGGCTCCGATTCCTGTACCAGATGCATTACTTGATTCGTACGATGATGATTCTAATACCATTCATTAAAGGGCATTTTTAAGCCTCTTTTTTAAAATTATAAGTGACCCAAACCATGTTAAAAATCTCCTTAGAACAGCTTGAGTTTCATCAAAAAAAGCGCCAACAGTTAATGGCCTTTTTACCAGACAACAGTTTAGTTATTGTGTCTTCAGGCGAGGAGCTTATTCGTAATCGAGATGTGGAGTTTCCCTTTAGAGTAGACAGTGATTTCATGTATTTAACGGGGTTTGAAGAGCCCGATTCAGTACTGGTGTTGGTGAAAAAAAGCACGGAAGAGAGTCACCTATTTGTGCGAGCGAAAGATCCTGAACAGGAGACATGGCAAGGTCGGCGTTTAGGGGTTCTGGCAGCACCTGATACTTTGAGGCTGGATTGTGCGCATGAAATTGATGGGTTGGATGAGGGCGTTTTGACGTTACTTGAGGGGGTTGAATCTGTTTATGTTTCATTCTCGCACTCGTTGGAACTTTTAGGAACTGTGCATGGTTGGATTCAAGCGTTAAAAGAGAAGGTTCGAAAGGGGGGGGACGCCCCAAAACAAGTGTGTGATTTAGATGTTTATTTGCACGAAATGCGTGTAATTAAGTCAGAATTTGAAGTTCAGTCTTTGCGTAAAGCAGCCACCATTTCAGTGCAAGGGCATTTGGCGGCGATGAAATCAGTTCAATCGAGTGTGTTTGAATTTCAAGTACAAGCCGAATTGGAAGCGGAGTTTTTACGCTTAGGCTCGCCTAGGGTAGCATTTAATTCCATTGTGGCCAGCGGTAAAAATGCGTGTATTTTGCATTACACTGAAAATCGTTCTGAAATTAAAAAAGACGATTTAGTGTTAGTGGATGCTGGGGCGGAATGGCAGGGGTATGCCGGTGATATTACCACCACCTTTCCTGCCAGCGGTAGGTTCAATTCAGAACAGGCACTGTTGTATACCTTGGTGTTGGCAGCACAGCAGGCGGCTATCGATGCCATTAAACCTAATGAAACTTACGATGTAGCACATCAAGCTGCGATAAAAGTATTAACGCAAGGGTTACTTGATTTGGGTCTTTTGCAGGGTGATTTGGATACGGCCCTAAAAGAAGAGAGCTATAAACGCTTTTTTATGCATGGTACAGGGCACTGGCTGGGTATGGATGTGCATGATGTAGGCGTTTACAAACAAAATCAGAGCTGGCGAGTATTTAAAGCGGGCATGGTCGTTACTGTTGAACCGGGGTTGTATATTTCGGAAGAGCATCAGGATGTGGATGAAAAATGGCATAATATTGGTATTCGAATTGAAGATGATATTTTGGTGACGCCTTCGGGGGGTGAGGTATTAACCACAGGTTTACCCCGAACGGTGGAAGAAATTGAAACATGGATGCGCCAATACAGACAAAACGTAAACAGTGAAGGGTTTTAATTGTGCAACAATCAATGAAAAGTGATGTGGTTATTGCGGGCGGTGGCCCTGTGGGGTTAATGCTGGCCTTGGGGTTGGCTCAGCAAGCACAAAAAGTGCTTTTAGCCGAAGCTTTTTTACCCGCCGAAAATGCACCCAACTCCTTTGATGGACGCGTATTGGCACTTTCACATGGCTCAATGTTGGTACTGGATGCGTTGGGTATTTGGCATGACTTAATTCCTTTTGTCACCGAAATTGAGCATGTTCATGTCTCTCAAAAAGGGTATTTAGGCATGACAACACTGCATGCCGAAGAGGTGGGTGTACCCGCTTTAGGTTACAGTATTCAATCCAGTGATTTGGGTCGAGTTTTGTGGCAGCATGTTAATCAGTGTTCTAATATTCAAGTGCTTTGCCCGGCTCGAGTTGTGGATTTTGAAATGCAACCTGAAGCCGTTTGCGTGCAGATTGCGATTGATTCAACTCTGGATACTGGCAGTGCCGTGACTGAGGTTGAGGCTCAGTTAATCGTGGGGGCGGATGGTACAAACTCTCAAGTGCGAAAAATATTACAGTTACCTTTAGAAGAAAAATCGTACCATGCCTTTGGGGTGCTGGCGCAAATTGAAACAGAAATGCATCCAAATAACTGGTCATTTGAGCGTTTCACCGAAGAGGGTCCGGTAGCCTTGCTGCCGATGAAAGGCCATGCGCATAAAGCCGTTTTAGTTTGTTCGGAAACAGAGGTTGAGTACATAAAAGGGCTAAATGATTCAGAGTTTATGGCTCTATTTTCTTCCAAAATGGGGGAGCGGTTAGGTGCATTTACTCAAGTCAGTCCACGAGTGATTTACCCTTTAAAAGAAACTTATGTGCCTCAAATGAGCAAAGGTCGAGCCTTGTTAATTGGAAATGCGTCGCATACTCAACATCCTGTTGCTGCTCAAGGTCTTAATTTAGGTATTCAAGATATTGAGGTTTTGTTAAATCAGCTTGAGCGACGGATAAAAGAAATGCCTACCGAGATGAACTCACAGAGTATCGATTTAGGGTTTCCTGATTTTTTAACGGACTATGCCGCACTCCGAAAACCCGCCCATGAAAAAGTGATGGGGCTTACGGATGGTTTGATTCAAATTTTTCAACACCGCTCACCGATTGTTGGGCATTTAAGAGGGCTTGGTTTAATGGCGATGCAGGCCATGCCAACGGTTAAACGCCGATTTGCCCGATTTGCAATGGGGGGGCAGAAATGAATGTGATAGAGCAAAATATTACCGATGCAATCTGGGATGTGGTTGTAGTCGGGGGTGGCATGGTGGGTGCAACGGTCGCTTTGGGTTTGGGGCAACAAGGAATGAAGGTGTTGTTGTTAGAGCGTCAAGCGGTGGATACGGCTTGGTCTGAAGAGCGACCTTATCAAGTACGGGTGAGTGCATTAACCCGCGCCTCTGAAAAAATATTACGAAATTTAGGTGCATGGCGTGGTATCACTTCGCGTCGTTGTCATGCGTTTTCAGCGATGCATGTTTGGGACGATTTGTCTTCAGGAGAGATTCATTTTTCAGCTCAAGAGATGGGTGAGCCCAATTTAGGCTATACCGTTGAAAATGAGGTCATTCAAGCCGCATTATGGGAGCAAGTTGAAGCGTGTGATTCGATTCAGCTACTCTTAAACCCTACGATTAAAGCGCTTCGATTAGAGGGGGGGAAAGCTTGGCTTGATGTTGAGGGTGTGGGTGATATTCAGACGGAGCTGTTAGTAGGTGCGGATGGAGCACTTTCTCAAATAAGGCAGTTGGCTTATATTGGACTGGATACGCACGATTATGAACAGTGTGCCGTAGTGGGTTGTGTTAAAACAGAGTTGCCCACCGAGGACACCTGTTGGCAGCGTTATACCAAAGATGGCCCGTTTGCTTATTTGTCAATGGGAGAGCATTTAAGCTCGATTGCATGGTATTTGCCAACGGAGAAAATGCAGTGGGCACTGAATTTATCCGATCAAGCGTTTGCTTTAGAAATTTCTAAGGCATCTGATTATCGATTAGGTTCCGTTGTTGAAGTAGGTGAGAGAGCCGCATTTCCACTGACTCGAAGACATGCAGAACATTATGTAAAATCCAATTTGGCACTGGTTGGGGATGCAGCACACACGATTCACCCACAGGCTGGCCAAGGAGTTAATTTAGGGCTATTAGATGCTGCGGCATTGATTGAAACGGTTTTGTCCGCTAGGTTAGCAGGTAAGTCCTGGGGGCGTTATTCCGTGCTTAGAAAGTATGAACGTTGGCGTCGAGGTGATAATGCCATTGTTCAGCGCTCTATGGAGGCATTTGATTGGTTGTTTAAACAGGATTCAGGTTTAAAAACTACCTTTAGAAAAGGGTTTTTGCCGCTTGCAAACCGTCTAACGCCTCTAAAAAATTGGCTGATGGGACAAGCACTGAATGGACGTGAGAGCTTGCCTGCATTAGCCTCGTTGAAACGTTCAAAATTCACGCGTTTGGATTCGGGTAAAAATTGATAAAAAACAAGTTATGAAAAGATTAAAAATTAAGGCTCTTTTAGGCGTTACAGGCGTCAATCGTTCAGAAAACAGGCGTGCTCGTAAGGTGGGGCATTGGCTTGAAATATTAGTTTTATTGGCTTTGTTGCTTACCTTTGCCCAGTTGTTTATGTATTACTCTAGTCAGCCAACAGAAATTACGTGGCTGTCCGATCTTATTTGGGGAGTGTTTGCATTAGAGTTATTGGTTAACCTCATGCTTGTTCAATATAGAGTACGTTATTTGCGAGAGAATTGGCTGGGGGTTTTAATTGTAATCATCGCCTTTCCTTGGATTGAGTGGGGCAGTGATTGGGCGATTATTATTCGCTCCTTGAGATTGTTGCTGTTTTTACGATTTTTTGCCACTTTTTTTAAAGGGGTTTCGATTGTTTTAAATCGCAATCGATTTGGGCAAATTTTACTGGCCTTTGCGTTTTTGATTGTGGGTGCGGCGGCTGTATTTTCTTACATTGAAGATCGGCCATTTATTGATGGTGCGTGGTATGCGATTGTGACCATTACCACCGTAGGATATGGGGATGTGGTTCCCAGTACAGAAAATGGGCGAATATTTGGTGCCATTTTAATCTTGTTTGGCGTGCTTTTTTTCTCACTGGTGTCTGCGAACATTGCCGCCTTTTTAATCGGTTCCGACCAAAAGAAAATGGAGGTTGATATGTTGCATTATATAAAGGGGTTAGAGGCTTCATTTGTTCGTCAAACGCAACAAAATGAAAAACATACGGAGCGTTTAATTAAGCACATGTCTAAAGAGATTGAATCTTTAAAGAAAGAGTTACAAGAGGCTAAAAAAAGCTAGGTATTGCGCTTTGTTATAAGCTTAGCTTATCAAGAGGCATAAGTTGTTTTTATCATGTTTTTTGTTTATGAATGTTCTTTAAATAAGTTGATTGACATTCTTTAGAGAACAATCTATATTCGCTTGTCTTAAATTTTTTATGATAAACCAAGGGAATCTTATATGTCTGATAGACGTCTTCAGGTATTTCATACTGTTGCAAAAGTAATGAGCTTTACAAAAGCGGCTGAGACATTGCATATGACTCAGCCAGCGGTAACGTTTCAAGTGAAGCAGTTAGAAGACTTCTTTAATACGCGCCTGTTTGATCGTACGCATAATAAAATTACATTGACCGAAGCGGGAAAAGTGGTTTATGACTACTCGGGTCAAGTTCTTGAGTTGTATGACAGAATGAACAGCGACGTAAGGGAGATGACGGGAGAAGTCACCGGAACACTGGTGGTGGGGGCAAGTACTACGGTAGCGGAATACATGTTACCAAGCTTATTAGGCGCATTTAAAAAGCAGTACGACGATGTTAATATCCGCCTTCAAGTAGGTAATACCGATGCTATTGTGGCCATGGTTGAAAATAATATGATCGACTTTGGTTTGGTTGAAGCGCCAGTTCGTAATAAAAATTTAGATGTACATATCTGTCGTATTGATGAAATGCAATTGATTTGCCCTAAAGATCACCCTTTGGCAAAGCGCGATAAAGTAACGGTAGAAGATGTTAGAAAATACGGTTATGTCTCTCGTGAAGAGGGGTCGGGTTCTCGGTCAGTTATTGATACCTATATGAAAGAGCAAGGGATGAGCTATAGTGACTTAAATGTTGTGATGGAGCTTGGTAGTCCTGAGGCAGTTAAAATGGCCGTGGAGTCAGATGTGGGCATTGCCATTGTTTCAAGAACCACGCTGTCTAAAGAGCTAAAGTTGGATACGTTAAGTGCCATTCCTTTGGATCCCCCTCTACTGAGACCTTTTTCACATATTAAGCAAAAGCATAAATACCGCCATAAAGCGGTGGGTGAGTTATTGGAGTTTGCAATGGAGTACTGTGAAGAACGTGCTAAAGAGCTTGGGTTTAGATTGCCTGATAAGTAAACTCAGGAAGTTAAAGAGATTAAAAAAAGCCACTATTCAATTTATTTAAATAGTGGCTTTTTGGTTTTTAACTTACGAGCACAGGAGCTAGGGTTAAAGGTTATCCGAAGCAAATTGTGCCAAGCGTGAACGTTCACCTTGTTCAAGCGTAATGTGTGCACTGTGTTCCCACTCTTTAAAACGGTCTACTACATAAGTTAGTCCCGTTGTGGTTTCGGTTAAGTAGGGTGAGTCAATTTGTCCGATATTTCCTAAACAGATAACTTTGGTGCCAGCACCAGAACGAGTAATAAGTGTTTTCATCTGTTTTGGGGTTAAATTTTGCGCTTCATCAATAATAATAAATTTATTTAAAAAAGTGCGTCCTCGCATAAAGTTCATCGATTTGATTTTAATTCGTTTGTTGAGTAGCTCTTGAGTGCTCTGCGCCTCCCATTCGGTACTGTTTCCCTCATTGCTGGTAAGTACTTCTAGGTTATCCATTAAAGCACCCATCCAAGGGGTCATTTTCTCTTCTTCAGTGCCAGGTAAAAATCCAATGTCTTCCCCTACAGGA
The DNA here is from genome assembly GCA_015487015.1 of Thiomicrorhabdus sp. GTDB lineage: Bacteria > Pseudomonadota > Gammaproteobacteria > Thiomicrospirales > Thiomicrospiraceae > Thiomicrorhabdus. Next base: position 11,612 of record WFQP01000092.1, on the reverse strand, counting down.
ATAGTGGCACGGGTCATAATGATTTCATTGTAGATTTTTAAATCTAATGTTTGTTCTAATGCAGAGGCGAGTGTTAAAAGTGTCTTTCCTGTACCGGCCACACCCAGCAGTGAGATGAAGTCAATATCAGGGTCCATTAAAAAATTCAGTGCAATATTTTGCTCTGAATTTTGGGCGTTAATCCCCCAAACAGTATGGCTTGGTTGCGTAAAATCCTGCATATACTCTAAGATGGCTTTACCATTCTGAATATTACGAACAATAGCGTTAAATCCTGCATCATTGGTGCTGATAAGTGCTTGATTGGGATACCAGTTGTTTTGGTCACCCACAAGTATCTCATAAAATGTTCGGCCATTATCCTGCCAAGATTTCATCTCTTTACCATGCGATTCAAGAAAGTGTTCGTCTAGGCTTTCCCAGCCACGGTAGAGTAAATCAGCATCTTCAAGTACTCGGTCGTTGTAATAATCTTCTGAGTGCAGGCCCACGGCAGAAGATTTAATGCGCATGTTAATATCTTTTGTGACTAAAGTAACATTGCGGTTATGGTACTTTTCTTTTAAAGCCAGTCCCGTTTGTAAAATATGGTTATCGGCTTTGTGGCTAGGCAGTGAGGGTGGCAGTTCCGCTAAAAGAGGCTCGGTTTCAAAAAAAAGAGAACCTAAGTGAACGTTGTTTTTCTCATGGCCTGGATAAATGCGCTCTAAGGCCAAGCCTTGTTTAATCTCCTCAAAACTGGCATTGCTGATGATTTGATCAATCAGTCGGTTGGTTTCACGTACATTACGTGCCACTTCAGACATGCCTTTTTTACCTGCATCCAGTTCTTCGAGTACCGTCATAGAGATAAATACATCATGTTCCTCAAAATTGAAGAGCGCCATTGGATCGTGCATGAGTACATTCGTGTCTAAAATAAAGAGTTTTTTTGCTTCATTTGTCATTGAATTGTCTCCACTTAGGTAAGGTGTGTGTGCTTTATTCGTTATTCTCGTTGTTTTGGTAAGATTGAATTGTTTCTAATACTTCTTGTGCATGGCCTTTGACTTTTACTTTGCGCCATTCATTAATAAGAGTTCCTTGAGGGTCAAAAAGAAAGGTGCTGCGAACAATGCCCATGTACTCAATGCCAAAATTATTTTTTAATTGGTAAACACCAAAGAGCGCGCAAAAAGTTCCCTCGGGGTCTGAAATCAGCTCAAATTGAAAGTCTTGTTTGTTTTTGAAATTATAATGACGTTTCATGGAGTCCATAGAGGCGCCATAGATGACTGTATTGAGTTGAGTAAACTCAGGAAGGCGTTGATTAAAGTCTTTTCCTTCTGTTGTACAGCCAGGCGTACTGTCTTTGGGGTAAAAATAGATCACGGTGTAGTGACCTTGTAAGTCTTGGTGGGTTAAAGGGGTATTTGCGGTTGTATCAACTGAAAAATCAGTAAGGCGTTGGCCTATTGCAATGCTTGTATTGGCGGTGCTCATCTAAAAGATCCTACGTATTAAAGATTATTATAAATTTAGTATGACAACTTTTAAAACGCTTAGCAATAGTGAAATGTATTTCTATTTGGGGATTCGGGTTAATGGGTTGAAGTGTCGGGGGGGAAAGGGTATATTACACCTTTTATCGTTGCGTTAATTGTTTGGAGAAAATCGCCGTGTTTAGAGGCAGTATGGTGGCATTGGTCACCCCTATGTTCGAGGATGGCTCCGTTGATTTTGGGTCACTTGAGAAACTGATTGAATTTCATGTTGAGTGTCAGACTGATGCAATCGTAACGATGGGAACCACAGGTGAGTCCGCAACACTGGATGTTGAAGAGCACTGTGGTGTGGTACGTTTTGTTGTGGATAAAGTAAACGGACGTATTCCTGTTATTGCTGGAACAGGGGCTAACTCAACCTCGGAGGCCATTCAATTAACTGCGAGTGCGAAAGATGCAGGTGTTGATGCATGCCTTTTAGTAACCCCATATTATAATAAGCCAACTCAAGAAGGCTTGTTTTTGCATCATAAAAAAATTGCTGAGAGCGTTAATATCCCTCAAATTCTTTATAATGTTCCAGGGCGAACAGCCGTGGATATGTTGCCTGAAACAGTGATCCGTCTATCCAAAATAAAAAACATCGTTGGTGTAAAAGAGGCCACTGGAGAGGTGGCACGTGTGGCACTCATTCAAGCAGGTGTGGATGAAAGCTTTGACTTGTATACAGGGGATGACGAAACGGCTGTGGAGTTTATTTTGGCGGGTGGTCATGGCGGTATTTCCGTTACGGCAAATGTTGCACCTCAGCGCGTGCATGATGTGTATGAAGCCGCTTTGGCTGGTAATGCTGAAAAAGCACACGAATTAGACCGCTCATTACGTGCGATTCATCGTGATATTTTCATTGAATCAAATCCCATTCCTGTTAAATGGGCATTGGTTAAAATGGGCTTAATGGCAGAGGGCATTCGCTTGCCATTGACTCCGCTTTCAAAAGCTTGTCAGCCTGTTGTATTAAAAGCACTGAAAGATGCAGGCATTCAAATAAAATAAACGATAAGAGGGGGCTGCACAAGTTGTTAAGCAATCCTCTCTAATAAAAAATTAGCAAACGCAATATTATGCGTTTTGATTATTTAAGGGTTCCAAAGGGTTATGCACCTATCTAAACAAGTCGTTTTTATTTCGGTCTCTTTAAGCATGGTCGGCTTAAGTGGTTGTTCGATGTTTCAGGGCTCTGAAAATACGTATCAGAATGATTATCGAGACAGTGAATCGGAGATGGTTCAAACGCTTGAAATGCCACCAAATCTGTTTAATCCAGGTAAGGCTAAAAATCAACTATCGATCGCCAATTCGGAACAAGCACAGGATCAACTCGCAGAACAAGATGATGCGCCATACATTCCAACGTTTAAAGCGGATGGATTATCAATCAAGTCAAACTTATCTGAACGATGGTTAGAAATTGATTCGGTAGACAGTGAGTTAGTTTGGTTTAATGTAAAACAATTTTTACAACGTTTTGGCTTTACCATTGCGGAAGAGCGTAAAGATATTGGTGTTTTAAAAACAGAATACCTTAAGCGTACAGAGTTGGTGCCAATGGATGATATTGGCTTCATTACAAAAATGTTAAACAGTTGGCGACCTGAGTTAGCGGATGGTATTTATGATAAATTTGTTGCTCGAGTTGAAACAGATGAACAATCTTCGGTCACTCGTGTGTATTTAAGTCATCATATGTTGTATTCACCGGAAGTGAATGAGGCGATCGGTACAACCGAGGCTTGGAAAATTAAACCTTATCGTCCTGAAATGGAAGCGCAAGCGCTGTACCAAGCGATGGTCTTTTTAGGTGCAAGTAGTCAAAAGGCATTGGCTCAGTTAAAGGTAACGGAGCAAATGGTGGAGCTGGTTGAGGGCGAAGAGTTAAGTCATCTTGTTTTACGTGCCAACTTAGATAAGAGTTGGAGTTATTTGCAGGCGATGATTTATCGTGCCGACTGGCAAGTTGTTAAAACTAATGCCGCACATCATGAACTTGTGGTTGAAGTGCCTGATTCGGTACAACAAGAAAAATCTTTTTTAAGCCGTTTGGCTTTTTGGAAAAGTTCAGATCAACAGGACTTACCTAGTGTGGTTAAGTTAAAGCTAAGCAGTTCGGATGATGGACTTGATAAAACAAATTTAACTGTTCAAGCTATGGAAGGTTATTCTCCTTTAAAAGGGTCACAAAGACGTTATATCTTTGAAAGTCTTGGCTTGCTTGCACAATGAAAGTTTTCATAATAAATTAATTATCAAGGAGGCTGTCCGAGAATGAGAAATCTACTGAGAAAAAGCAATTTTGAGCCTCTTTTTCTTGCTACGATTTTTATTATCGGATAGCCCCTTAGACCGTTTTACAACCCTCTTTTTTTGAGGGTTTTGTTTTTTAAAGGACAAGAATAATGCAAATCATTTGGGGTAACACCGCCCACTCATCTTACCGATTAAATCAACTTTTAACAAAATTAAAAGCGGTCAGTGATATAACAGCCATACGCTCACAACTGCTCTATTTTGTTGAGGTAGAGGGTGAGTTGTCTGTCACAGAGCGTTCGCGTTTAAATACTTTGTTAAACGGTTCTGAACAAGAGATTAGTTCAGAAATAACCACCGATTCGTGCATTGTAACGCCACGTTTAGGCACGATCTCTCCTTGGTCGTCAAAAGCGACGGACATTACCAAAACATGTGGTATTGAGCATGTGCAGCGTATTGAACGTGGGGTGGTTTACTTTTTTGAGGGTGTTTCAAGTGCAGATAAATCTTCTGTTGAAGCATTGTTGCATGATCGAATGATGGAGCAAGTGTCGTATGATGTAAACGCACTGGAAGGTTTGTTCTCGCACCAGACGCCTAAACCGTATCAGGTTGTTGATGTATTAGTAGGTGGGCGAGAAGCTTTGGTGCAAGCGAATATTGAAATGGGGTTAGCCCTTAGTACGGATGAGATTGACTATTTAGTCGATGCATTTAAGGGGTTAAACCGTAACCCAGTTGATGCCGAGCTAATGATGTTTGCGCAAGCCAACTCTGAGCATTGTCGCCATAAAATATTTAATGCTGATTGGACCATTGATGGTCAAGATAAGCCCCACTCTCTTTTTGGCATGATTCGTAATACCTTTAAGGAAAACCCAGAAGGCGTTTTATCTGCTTACAGCGATAACGCAGCGGTATTAGAGGGTGCTGAAGCAACGCGTTTCTTCCCTAATCCTGAATCTAATATCTATCAAACTCATCAAGAACCTGTGCATTTTCAAATTAAAGTAGAAACCCACAATCATCCAACGGCTATTTCGCCTTGGCCCGGTGCGGCGACCGGTGCGGGGGGAGAAATTCGAGATGAAGGTGCTACGGGTTGTGGTTCTAAACCTAAGTCGGGCTTAACAGGCTTTACGGTCTCTAACCTGAATATTCCCGGCTTTAAGCAGCCTTGGGAGCGTGACTATGGTAAGCCTTCTCGCATTGTATCGCCGTTTGAAATTATGATTGAAGGGCCTTTAGGTGCTGCAGGGTTTAACAATGAATTTGGTCGTCCTGCGATTAATGGTTACTTCCGTACCTATGAAAATGCGCTAGTCACTCATGAGGGTGTTGAGATACGTGGGTACCATAAACCGATCATGTTAGCGGGTGGTTTAGGGAATATTCGAGATGAGCATGTTTTAAAAGGTGACATTCCTGTTGGAGCTAAGTTAGTTGTTTTAGGTGGTCCTGCGATGCTGATTGGATTGGGAGGCAGTGCGGCCTCTTCGGTTGACAGTGGTGCTGGTTCTGAAACATTGGATTTTGCTTCGGTACAGCGTGAAAACCCCGAAATGGAGCGTCGAGCGCAAGAAGTGATTGATCGCTGTACGTATTTGGGTAAAGACTCTCCCATTGCATCTATCCATGATGTGGGTGCGGGTGGTTTATCCAATGCGTTTCCTGAATTGGTGAATGACAGTGGACGTGGCGCTATTTTTGATCTACGTGCCATACCTAATGATGAACCAGGCATGTCTCCGATGGAAATTTGGTGCAACGAATCACAAGAGCGTTATGTGATTGCTGTTTTTGCCGATCAAATTGAACAGTTTGAAGCTATTTGTAAGCGTGAACGTTGTTTATACGCCATTGTCGGTGAGGCAACGGAGGCGCAAGAGTTGGTGGTCAATGATACGGTATTTGAAAATAATCCCGTTGAAATGCCTTTAAGTATTTTATTAGGCAAACCACCTAAAATGCACCGTACAGCGGAATCGCGTTCTCTGCCTCAAGCAGGGTTTGAAACGGCGACACTGGACTTTAAAGAAGTGACCGAGCGTTTATTGAAGTTACCGACAATTGCCAGTAAAAACTTTTTAATTACTATTGGTGATCGTTCGATTACCGGTATGGTTACCCGAGATCAAATGGTCGGGCCATGGCAAGTTCCTGTTGCCAATGCTGGAATTACTTGTTCTGATTACACGGGCTATACAGGAGAAGCGATGGCCTCTGGTGAACGTCCTCCTGTGGCCTTAATTAACCCTGAAGCTTCTGCGCGTCTGGCTATTTCAGAAGCCATTTTGAATATTTCCTGTGCCAAAATAGAGTGCATCAGTGATATTAAGTTGTCTGCCAATTGGATGTCTGCAGCGGGGCATCCAGGAGAGGACTCAGCACTTTATGCCGCGGTGGAAGCGGTGGGCTTAAAGCTTTGTCCCCAGTTAGGAATTGCTGTACCGGTGGGTAAAGATTCCATGTCTATGAAAACAGTGTGGGAAGAAGAGGGCGACTCTAAAGCCGTTATTTCACCTATGTCGGTGAACATTACGGCCTTTGCTCCAGTAGAAGATGTTCGTAAAACGGTCACACCACAACTGCGTACAGATGTCGGTGAAACGGAGTTATTGGTGGTTGACTTAGGTCGTGGACAAAACCGTATGGGGGGCAGTTGCTTAGCTCAGGTTTATAATCAAATTGGGGATGAAGCGCCTGATTTAGATCATGCTAAAAATCTTAAAAATCTGTTTAGATCTATACAGCGCCTGTTAAAAAATGATTTGATGCTCGCGTACCACGATCGTTCGGATGGTGGTTTATTGGTGACCTTGCTGGAGATGGCCTTTGCTGGGCACTGTGGCTTGAAAGTCGATGTGTCAGCCTTAGGATCGGAACCAGTAGCGGCTATGTGTTCGGAAGAGATTGGGGTGGTTATACAGGTCAAAACGGCTGATAAAGAGAAGGTTAAAACGATTTTTTCAGACTTCCAACTAACTTATTGGACGCACTGGATTGGCTCTGTCTCAGATACTGATCAGATTGAGATTACCTCACGCAAAAATACGTTATTGTCGATGCCGCGTAAAGTCTTACAAGGGTGGTGGTCAGAAACCTCTTACCGGATGCAAGCCTTACGGGACAATCACTTATGTGCCAAACAAGAGTTTGATGCGATTGAACAAGATGAGCACACGCATATAGCACCGATTGTTACATTCAATATGCAGCACGATATTATTGCTGAATTTGAAGGCAAACCTAAGCCAAAAGTAGCAATTTTGCGAGAGCAAGGGGTGAATGGTCAGCAAGAGATGGCGGCTGCATTTGATCGAGCAGGATTTGATTCTGTGGATGTGCATATGACGGATATTTTATCAGGAAACGTACAGTTATCAGAGTTTAGAGGTTTAGTGGCTTGTGGAGGCTTCTCTTACGGTGATGTACTGGGTGCGGGTCGTGGTTGGGCAAACTCTATTTTATTCAATGTGCGTGCACGTAGTGAGTTTGAAACCTTCTTTAATCGTCAAGATACCTTTACGTTAGGGGTGTGTAACGGTTGCCAAATGTTATCAAACTTAAAAGAAATTATTCCAGGCGCAGAGAACTGGCCTGCATTTGTTCGCAATGAATCTGAACAGTTTGAAGCACGTTTCTCTCAAGTTGAAATTCAGGAGTCACCTTCCATTATGTTGAAAGGCATGGAGGGGACTCGTATTCCTGTGGCTGTTGCACATGGTGAAGGTCGTATGGACTTTGGTTCTGGATCCGCCTGTGATGTGAAAGGCTTGGTTGGCTTGCGTTATGTGGATGCGGCAGGGAAACCTACCGAGCGTTATCCATTTAACCCGAATGGAACAGAAGGGGGGATGACAGGACTGACCACAACGGATGGTCGTGTTACGATTATGATGCCTCATCCAGAACGAGTCTTTAGAACGGTACAAAATTCATGGCATCCTGATGAGTGGGGAGAAGAAGCGCCTTGGATACGACTGTTTAAAAATGCTCGAAAATGGGTGGGTTAACCTTGGCTTGAGCTTCAAACTAAAAAAGGCGTTATTTTCAAAAGAGATAACGCCTTTTTTTTTCCTTTTTCAAAAGAAAATAGTACAGGTTATAAGTAAATACTAATATGCGATAATATTCATTAATTTGACTTTATTTAAGATAGCTTTTACATTGGTCTATATTCTTTAAATCCCTCTTTAGTAAGAGGTTCCTAAATCACCATGGAGAGTCCTTATGTCTTTAAACCGTCGCGAATTTTTACATGTAATGTCAATGGCTGCCGCCGCAGGAATATTACCTGGCACAGCAAGTGCCATGTCGGGGGGGGCAAACAATGTCGCAACCTCTAAAGCAACGGCTGATATTTATAACCTTCCCCCTAAAGGGAAAGTTCGTTTATTACACATTACTGATACGCATGCACAATTGAATCCGATCTATTTTCGTGAACCTAATGTAAACTTAGGCGTTGGCCCTGCTTATGGCAAGCTTCCGCATGTTGTGGGTACTAAGCTTTTGAAAGAGATTGGTGTCAAAGAAAACACCCCTTTGGCACACGCTTTTTCTTACCTTAATTTCCAAGATGCTTCTGAGCAGTACGGTAAAGTAGGGGGCTTTGCACACATTAAAACGTTGCTGGATAAGTTACGTGAGCAAGCAGGTGGTCGTGAGAATACCTTAACTATGGATGGGGGCGATTTGTGGCATGGTTCAGGTACCGCTTTGTTTACTCGCGGCATGGATATGGTTGAAGCCTCGAATATTTTAGGGGTGGATGTGATGACTGGTCATTGGGAATTTACCTACCACGAAGCGGAAGTTTTAAAGAATTTAAATGCATTTAAAGGCGAGTTTTTAGCACAAAATATTCGTATTAAAGAAGATGCTTTATTTGGTGACGATTACCTTGATATGGTGGATGAACATCAAGGTATGGGCTTGTATGATGAAGACGAAGCCCGAGCGTTTAAACCTTATACCATTAAAGTGATCAATGGCGAGCGAATTGCCGTTGTAGGACAAGCCTTTCCTCGTACTGCCAACGCAAACCCACAGTCTAACTTTCCTGATTGGTCATTTGGTTTACGTGAAGACGCGCTGCAAGAAACCGTTGATAAAATTCGTGCAGAAGAGAAAGTGGCAGCCATTGTTATGATTTCGCATAACGGAATGGATGTTGATTTGAAGATGGCTTCTCGTGTGAATGGGATTGATGCTATTTTTGGTGGGCATACTCACGATGGTGTTGCAAAAACGGTTCCAGTTAAAACACCTGAAGGTGGCGTTTGTCATGTTACCAATGCGGGATCAAATGGTAAATTTGTCGGCGTAATGGATTTAGACATTCAAAACGGAAAATTAAGAGACGTTCACTATAACTTATTGCCTGTCTTCTCAAATGTATTGGCAGCCGATGCAGAGATGGACACTTTTATTAAACACCTTTATACCAAGAAATATGACACCAATATTATTGAGTCCAGAGACCCATCTCGTGCTTACAATAAAGACCGCTTAGGTAAAACCTACGGTGAAATTATGGGCGAAGAGTTAGCAGTAGCAGAGGATACCTTGTATCGTCGTGGTAACTTTATGGGAACATGGGATCAAATTATTGTAAATTCATTGCGTGAAGAGCATGATACGCAAATCGCAATGTCGGCGGGTGTACGTTGGGGTACTTCTGTTTTAGCCGGTGAAACGATTACCATGGAACGTGTGATGGATGAAACATCGATGACGTATGGTGAGACCTATAAGTCTGAAGTAACAGGCGCACAAATGAAAGATATCTTAGAAGGTATCTGTGAGAACTTATTCCAAAAAGATCCGTATCTACAGTCGGGTGGCGATATGGTACGTCTTGGAGGAATGGACTACACTTGTGAGCCCAATGCTTCATTAGGAAATCGTATTTCAGAAATGCGTTTAGACGATGGCACACCATTGGATGCCAGTAAAACTTACAGTGTAGCAGGTTGGGCACAAGTTTCTGCGGTGGGTGATGGTCGTTTAATGTGGGATGTGGCTGCGGATTATCTTCGCAATCATAAATCAGATATGAAGCTGAAAAAAGTGAATCACCCTAAACTCAAAGGGGTGAAAGGTAACCCAGGAATTGAAGCATATCCAGGAACAATGGCTTAGTTGAAAATATGAAAGGATTGTATTAGAAAAAAACCAGCTGAAATAGGCTGGTTTTTTTAATCTAAGAAATTTTAATAAGAAGGGGGGATAATTTTATTCCCCTATTTCTTTTGTAAAGTTTTTACACTAAATTCTTTTTAATATAGCTCACAATGCGGTCAACGGCATCATCTAAATTCTCATCGGGTTTGATGACAATTCTAGGGTTGCAAGGTTTATCGTAGTCTTCGCTGATACGGTTTAAATCCTCCAATTGTGTGTGGTCAACACTTTCAATAAAGCCTGCTTCTTGAATAGTTTTGTATTGCTCAGGATCGCCATCAATATAGACTTCTACATAATTTTCCGTCATTTCATTTACGGTATCTCGTGCTTCTTGGTAAGGTGACACAAAAGAGCAAATGGTTGAAACGGAGTGACGTTGTAGTTTTTTGATTAAAAATCCGACGCGCTTTATGTGCAGTATGCGGTCATCTCGTTCATAGCCTATTTCGGGCAGTAGTTTACGCACTTCTCGGCTTTCGATTCGTTCTAACGGAATTTTAAGGCTGAGAAGTTTCTCGTACACTTTATCTGCCAATACTTTTTTACCACTGAGTGGTAGGCCAATAATCCATAGGTTAAATGGCTCAATGCGTTTTTTACCGTAATCAATTTTATTCCAACCACGTTCATGCACATAGTATAGAAATATTTTAGCTACGGTCTCTAATGCGCCCGCCATAATGGCCAAGTCTAATCGTCCAAAAAACAGATAGACAATGATAATGGTCGTTGTGGTAGCGAGCAAGCGCCAACTCACGCCCTTGATAAGAGAGCGTTTGTTTGTTTCTACGTACATGGATTAATCTCCGAGTATCTCATCAATCGACTTGGCTCCCCACTCTGGATAGTGTTCTAACACAAGGGCATTGAGTGCTTTTTCAGCGTCAGAGTAGTCTCGTTTAACCGATGTCGTGTCGTTTTGGTTTGACTGAGTTGCCTGATTTGCTTGCGTAATCATGCCCGCGCCTACGGTGGCATGGGTGTAGCGGTCAATAATGATAAAGCTACCGGTGATTTTGTTGATGTCGTAAGCATCGACCGGAATGGCTCGGTTTAAGGTGAGATTACACACGGCAATGTCATTTAATTGCAGGGTTTCGCCTGCTTTTTTCTCAAAGGTATTGACATCAATGATGTGTTCAATGGTGTCAATGTGTCCTTTGATTTTATGACTGGTGTGTTTAATCAGGTACTCTTTACCCAGTTGCGCTGGCGCTTCATGCATCCAGACAAGCGTGGCTTGTACAGAGTCGGTAAGCGCGGGGGCTTGTTCATTGCTTTTTACCAGTAAGTCGCCACGGCTAATGTCGATTTCATCTTCAGTGGTGATGGTAATGGCCATGGTGGCAAAGGCACTTGGGATGGTGCTGTCTTTTTTAACCGATGGCTCGACAATTGAGGCCACTTTGGTGGTTTTTTGAGAAGGCAGAACGGTGATTTGATCACCCACTTGAATGCTTCCTGAGGCAATGGTTCCCGCAAACCCTCTAAAATTGAGGTGAGGGCGGTTGACGTATTGCACGGGAAAACGAAACGCTTGCTCAATTTCTTTTGGCGTAATGTCAATGCTTTCCAGTATGTTCATAAGGGCACCGCCCGTGTACCAAGGCGTGTGTTCGCTGTGGT
>WFQP01000091.1 GCA_015487015.1 Thiomicrorhabdus sp. | reverse complement strand
TTTGTATCATACGCGCCTAACTTAGGAGACGTGGCCGAGAGGCTGAAGGCGCTCCCCTGCTAAGGGAGTATAGGGTTTGTAGCTCTATCGAGAGTTCGAATCTCTCCGTCTCCGCCATTAGTTAGATGTTTTTATTTTGTTTCGTTTTATGTAATGCCTTTGGGTATTTTGTAACGCGCCACACAATAAAGCGCCCGTAGCTCAACTGGATAGAGTACTCGGCTACGAACCGAGCGGTTAGGGGTTCGACTCCCTTCGGGCGCACCATATTCTAAACCCTGTTTAATCTTTTGATTAAGCGGGGTTTTTTATTGCCTAAAAAAAGGTAAGTAAGGTGTGGGGATTACAGGGGTTATGTGAATCGGATGATGGAGTTAACGGCTAAGGTCGCTCGGGGTTTGTAAAATGGAACAGGGATTACGCAATTATCTGGTCATTGCTGGGGGGTACTGGGCTTTTACGCTTACGGATGGTGCGATTCGTATGTTGGTGGTGCTGTACTTTCATTAGTTAGGTTATTCGCCTTTTGAAGTTGCAATGTTGTTTCTTTTTTATGAGTTTTTTGGCATTGTCACCAATATGGTGGGCGGCTGGTTGGGTGCTCGTATAGGGCTTAATCTTACGATGCACATTGGCATGGGGTTGCAAGTGGTGGCGCTGGCGATGCTGGCGGTGCCCGAGGCGTGGTTGAGTGTTGCTTATGTGATGGTGGCGCAGGCGCTTTCTGGTATTGCCAAGGACTTGAATAAGATGTCGGCCAAGGCGGGGGTAAAAATATTGGTGCCTCAAGGCTCGGACTCTCGCCTCTTTAAATGGGTGGCGATGTTAACGGGGTCTAAAAATGCTCTGAAAGGCGTGGGCTTCTTTCTGGGAGCGGTTCTGCTTGAGTTTGTTGGGTTTCGTAATGCATTATGGATATTGGCGGCTGGTTTGTTGTTGGTATTGATGGTGACGGCTGTGCTGTTACCACAAGGGTTGGGTAAAACAAAAAATAAACCTAAGTTTACTCAGTTTTTTGCTAATACATCGGTGATTAATTATTTATCTGCGGCACGGTTTTTTCTCTTTGGTGCGCGTGATATCTGGTTTGTGGTGGGGTTACCAGTCTTTCTTTTTTCGGTGTTGGGTTGGCGTGTGAGTGAAATTGGTGCATTTCTCGCTGTATGGGTCATCGTTTATGGGATTGTTCAGTCCTGCGTGCCGATGATCTTACGAGGTCGCCAGCCCAGTGTAACCACGGCAAAAATTTGGGTATTTGGTTTGGTGTGGTGTTTGCCGTTAACTCTGCGGTTCACTCTTATTTGATTATCGCTTGGTCTGAACATCATAATGTATCGATGAATGTGGGCTTTTATTGCATGGCCAATGCTGGAGGGCGACTGACAGGAACGGTATTATCGGGGTGGATTTACCAGAGTCACGGGTTAGAGGGATGTTTATGGTGGTCGGCTGGGTTTGTATTGGTGGCGGGTATTTTATCATTGGGTTTAAAGAAGGATTATGGAGAAAAAAATGGTGTAATGCTTGATTGAATACTTGATGAATGGTGCCGTAATAGGGCGATTACAGGCTTTATTAAAAAAACCGTAAATTAATCTTATATTCTTTTAAAAAGTCTATATAATACGCCACACAACAAGGCGCCCGTAGCTCAACTGGATAGAGTACTCGGCTACGAACCGAGCGGTTAGGGGTTCGACTCCCTTCGGGCGCACCATATTTTAAACCCCGTTTAATCTTTTGATTAAGCGGGGTTTTTTATTACCTAAAATTTGAGGTAAAGGGTTTTTAGTGCACAGGCTCTGTATAAATTTAGAGCCTAGACTGTATTGTTTATATAGGGGGGGAGAAAATTTACGGCAAGACAAATCCTATGCTTTCGTGTACTAATTTTAGCGTGACTTGCGCTTGGGCGCGTGCGGTTTCTGCGCCTTGTTTTAAGATGGCTTTTAAGGCTGTTTCATCTTGACGAAGTTGGTAGAATCGCTCTTGCATGGGGGCAAGGTAGTCGATGACTAGTTCGGCGAGTTCGATTTTAAGATGCCCGTACATTTTACCTTCAAAGTGCTTTTCAACGTCTGGAATGGATTGGCCGCTGATAACAGAGTAGATGGTCAGCAGGTTTGAAACTCCGGGTTTGTTTTCAAGATCGTAGACGATCTCACTGCCTGAGTCGGTTTGCGCTTTTTTGAATTTTTTGAGGATGGTTTTTGGGTCGTCTAGCAGTCCGATAAAGTTGCCTTTATTTTCATCAGATTTAGACATTTTAGAGAGCGGGTCTTGCAAGCTCATGATTCGACCCCCTGAGGTGGTGGGGGCTATAAAGGGCTCGGGTACTTTAAAGAGCTCTTTGTTAAAGCGGTTGTTGTAGCGTGTGGCCAGATCGCGTGTTAACTCTAGGTGTTGTTTTTGATCGGCTCCCACAGGCACCATTTCGGTTTGATAGAGCAGAATGTCGGCGGCCATTAATACGGGGTAGTCGTATAGCCCAACATTGATATTTTGTGAGTGCTTTTGTGACTTGTCTTTAAACTGAGTCATACGGTTGAGCTCACCCATGTAGGTGGAGCAGTTGAGTATCCAAGCCAGCTCTGAGTGTTCGGGCACATGTGACTGAATGAATACGGTACTTTTATTGGGATCAATACCGGCGGCAAGGTAGAGCGCCACAAAGTCTAGGCTGCGTTTAACCAGTGCTTGTGGGTCTTGTTCTACGGTGATGGCGTGCATATTAACCAGTGAAAACAGACAGTTGTAGTCATCTTGCATGGTGACCCAGTTTTTAATGGAACCGATATAGTTGCCAAGCATGAGGTCGCCAGAAGGTTGGATACCACTGAATAAGGTTGGTTTTGAGCTGTTCATAATGGGGTTCTTTTTACGATTGTTTTAAATGGGCGTTATTTTCGCATTTTATGTATGGAATAACTAGGCGGCACGCGTTAAGTCGGTCTAATAAATAAAAGGAATTAGCTTTTTGCTGTGGGTTTGGTAGTGCGAGTAGGCGCTTAAGGCTTGCCTTAATAAACGCTCTTCATAATGGAGCTTAATCACGAGGGTAAAGGCGAGCAAGCCGTAAGTGAGTAAAACACTGAGGGATGGTTGAAAAAGGACAGGGGCGAGAAAAAATATCAGGATAGAGAGGTACATAGGGTGGCGAATGTATCGGTAGGGTCCGGAGGTGATGAGTGTAACGTTTTGTTGAGGGTCTGGCACGATATTAAATTTCCCTAGTCGCATGGTTTTGACTGCCCAGCCCCCTAATATAACCGCGGTGGCATACCCAATCAGGGCGGCAGTGGATAAAAGCACTAATAGATGGTGACTTTGGCTGATGAGTAGATAGCTTAATAGAGCAATTAAGCTAAATTGTAGGGTGACAAGGTTTAATGAAAGGATGGGGTGTTGAAGTGTGCTGTTTTGTGTCATGGCTTATTGGTTTAACCTGTATTCTTTTAGTAAGTTAGAGCTATGATTTCATAATCTTGAGATAATTTGTATGATTTGTTTTGTTCAGAGGCTCTTTAATGAATAATGAAGAGGACAAAACTCTTGTAATTCGTTGAAGTCTGAGTAAAAACCGCTAAAATGGAGGATTCTTTTAAGATACAACAATTGAACCTGCCTTATGCGACAACTTATTCGTAAGATTACCTCTATTTTTTCTAAGCCCTCTGCCTCTGATAACGCTTCTTCAGCTCATCAGCCCGTTAATCAAAATCAAGCACCTTTAATTTTGTCTCGTGACGAGCATAATATTTCACGTCAAGACATTGATGGTTCGGCATTGGATGTTCTGTATGGCTTTAAACGTGCAGGCTATGAGGCGCATTTGGTTGGCGGCTGTGTTCGTGATTTATTGTTGGGGCTTGAGCCTAAAGATTTTGATATTGTCACCAGCGCGGAGCCGGATGAGGTTAAGTCGGTATTTAAACACCGTTGCCGTTTGATTGGTCGTCGTTTTCGCTTGGCGCACGTTCGATTTGGTCGAGACGTGATTGAAGTGGCCACCTTTAGGGGCGCGGGAGAGAGTAAGGCAGAGAGCAATCGACAAGATCGTTTTGGACGAAATGGCAAGCTGTCGGGATCGGCGCGTGAGTTGGATGATACGGGTCGTTTGGTTCGTGATAACGTTTACGGCACCATTGAAGAGGATGTTTGGCGACGTGACTTTACGGTGAATGCGTTGTATTACAATATTCGTGATTTTTCGATTATTGATTACACTGGTGGGCTGGATGATATTGATAAAGGCCAATTACGTTTAATTGGTGACCCTGAAACGCGCTACCGTGAAGACCCTGTTCGGATGATTCGAGCGATTCGTTTTGCAGCCAAATTGGGCTTTAAAATTGAAGAAAAAACCGAAGCGCCTATTTTTGAGTTAGCCCCATTATTGTTGGATGTCTCTCATGCCCGTATGTTTGAAGAGGTGTTAAAGCTGTTTCACAGTGGGGTAGCGGTTCAGGTCTTTGAAAAACTGCGTCATTATGGATTGTTTGAACATCTGTTTCCTCAAACGGATGCCATTTTAGCGGAAGAGCAAAATGGCTTTCCTAGAATGCTAGTAATTGAGGCACTTAAGAGTACCGATCGACGTATTCGAGAGGGTAAGTCGGTAAACCCGTCCTTTCTATTTTCAGCATTGCTTTGGGAGCCGATGTTGCAACATAGAGCGGTGTATTTAAAGGAGGGAGTTCCTCCTCAAGAGGCGTTGTATTTGGCTGCGGATGAGGTGATTGGAAAGCAGATTAAGTGCACGGCAATTCCAAAACGATTTACCGCTCAAATGCGTGAAATTTGGAGTTTTCAGTATCGCTTACCTAAGCGTTATGGTGATCAAGCACAAAAATTAAGAGAGCATGTTCGATTTAGAGCCGCGTATGACTTTTTAGGCATTCGCTCGGCTGCGGGAGAGGAGGATGTTACGGAGGTGTTTGATTGGTGGACGGAGTACCAAGAGAAAAATCCCGTTGAACAAGTGGCGTTTGCTAATGATGTAAAAAGACCTGCTCGTCAAAAACATCCGAGAAAAAATCGTAATTTTTACCGTAAACGTAGCCAATCGGCTCGTCGTAGTGATTTTGAATAACCGCGTTGTAAACAGCTAATGGCACAGGTCTTTGTGGGGTTGGGAAGCAATTTATCCGATCCCGTTAAACAAATTAATCGAGCATTACGCTCGTTAGGTGAGTTGGCTCAAACGCGTCTGGTGAGATGTTCTAAATTGTATGGCTCAGCACCGCAAGGCCCTCAAGATCAACCTGATTTTGTGAATGCGGTCTGTTTATTAGAGACTCAGCTTACACCGATGGATTTATTACTTGCTTTGCAAGGCATTGAGCAAACGCAAGGGCGGGTTAAAAAGCGCCATTGGGGTGAGCGTTTAATTGATTTAGATATTTTACTGTTTGATGGCCTAACCATCTCTCTGCCTGAGCTCACCATTCCGCACGTTGAAATTGCAAACCGAGACTTTGTTTTGCTGCCTCTGTTTGAAATTGAACCCAATGTGACTATCCCCAATCAAGGTTCGGTGCGGTCTTTAATTTCACAGCTTAAAACTTCGTATTTACACCCTATTAATTTAACTTCTGTATAGATACGAATCAGCGTATTACTCCATTCACTGCTTAATTTGAGGCGCTTATGCGAACAACACTTTCAACGTTAAAAAAAATGCATCAATCCGGTGAGAAAATAGCGTGTTTAACGGCTTATGATGCCTCGTTTGCACACTGGGTGGATCAAGCGGGAGTGGATGTTATTTTGGTGGGCGATTCGTTAGGCATGGTGGTGCAAGGGAATGCGACCACCTTGCCGGTAACCTTGGATGAGATGATCTACCATACAAAAATGGTGCAAAGAGGCAACCAAAATGCATGGTGTATTGCCGATTTGCCCTTTATGGCAGACGCCACGCTTGAAAGCGCTTTGCATGCAGCCGCGGGTTTGATGAAAGAGGGCGGTGCAAATATGGTCAAGCTGGAAGGAGGTGAGCGTATTTTAAATATCGTTGCCCAGCTGTCTGAGCTGGGGATTCCTGTCTGTGGTCATTTAGGGTTATTGCCTCAATCGGTTGAAAAGAAAGGCTACAAAGTGGTTGGACGAGATCGCGATTCGGCTGAAAAACTGTTAAAAGAAGCGTTGGCACTGCAAGCACATGGCATTGAAATGCTGGTCTTAGAGTGTGTGCCCTCTGCTTTGGCTGAAACTATTTCTGAAGCACTTGCGATTCCTGTTATTGGGATTGGTGCGGGTTCAGGTACATCAGGGCAAGTGCTGGTGTTGCATGATATGTTAGGGTTAACGGTGGGAAAAGCTCCGATGTTCTCTAAAAACTTTTTAGAGGAAAGCCGTTCGGTGCAAGAAGCGCTGGCAGCTTATGTTAATGCGGTGAAGGGGGTTAGTTTTCCCGAAAAATGCCATGAAATTTTGCTGTAATCATACTGGAATAAGAGACGTACTTAGAATGAACACCATAGAGGCATTGGATAGCTTAAGAGCCAAGGTTTGTGCTTGGAAAGGAGCGGGGTTAACAGTGGGATTTGTGCCCACTATGGGGAATTTACATGCCGGCCATTTAAGCTTGGTTGAGTTGGCAGGGCAACGCTGTGACAAAGTGGTTGTGAGTATTTTTGTAAACCCGATGCAGTTTGGTCCAGACGAGGATTTTAATCGTTATCCTAGAACGTTTCAGGCAGATTCAGAAAAGTTATCGAGTGCCGCGGTGGATGTGCTGTATGTGCCGTCAATTACCGATATGTACCCGAATGGACTGACGCAATCGGTGGTGTCTGTACCGAGTGTGCTAACAGGGTTATTAGAGGGGGCGAGCCGCCCTGGGCACTTTGATGGGGTCACCACGGTGGTTTGTAAGCTATTTAATATGGTACAACCGGATGTGGCGGTGTTTGGTCAAAAAGATTATCAGCAGTTGCGTGTTATTCAAGCGATGGTGCAAGACTTAAATATTCCCGTTGAGATTGTGGCGGCTCCTATTGCTCGTGATACCGATGGGTTGGCGTTAAGCTCTCGTAATCAGTATTTATCTAAAGAGGCGCGAGCCATTGCGCCCAAGTTGGCGGTGGTATTGCAGGACATTGCTTTGGCTATTGAGTCGGGTAATCGACAGTTTGATGTGTTAACAGCGGTGGCGGTACAACGGTTATTGGATGAGGGGTTTGATTCGGTTGATTACATTCAAGTGTGTGATGCTAGAACACTGCAAGCGGCGGGTCCTTCGTGTCAATCATGGGTGGTCTTAGCGGCGGCACGCTTAGGAAATACCCGTTTGTTAGACAATCGAGAAGTGGTGCTTTTGGAAGGTTAGAGGTTTTTTGATGCCTGTTTATGCGGTTGGATCAACCGAATAAACAGGGGGGGGAAATAAATATTAACTGGCTTGTTTGACTTGTATTGGCAGGGTATTACGGGTGTGTGTAATACGGTTTTCAGCATCAAAATAGACCATTTTAGGTTTAAAATCTTCCGCTTCTGACTCTTCCATTGCAATGTAGGTTGCAATAATCAGGAGGTCTTTTGGGTTGGCTTTGTGCGCGGCTGCACCGTTGATAGAGATAATGCCGCTGTTCTCTTCGGCACGAATCGCGTAGGTGGTAAAGCGTTCACCATTATTGACGTTGTAAATATGAATTTGTTCATATTCACGAATACCTGCCACATCTAAAAGATGGCCATCAATCGCACAGGACCCTTCGTAATCCAGTTCGGAGTGCGTGGTGGTCACGCGGTGAAGTTTTGATTTTAGTAACGTTACTTGCATACTGTTCTCTTGTTCTGACGATACATTTTTTGTAGACGGAGTCTTTGAAAAAGCCAACTCGGTCGTTACTCTTTTTAGCTCAGTTTCTAAGCAGATAGAACCAGAGGTTAAATTAGCCAAATATTATACTATTTTTGTTCTTAGGAGGGGGGGGAGAAATTTAAAACTAAATTTCCCCCCCCCTCTTATTTAATAAAAATTAAGGTTTAAACGCTAAAAACCCCGAGTAAATACGGGGTTTTTTAGGTGTTAAGGTTCTTGTTAATCCACTACCCTGTATTGCGCATTCCTGCGGCAATAGCGTTGATGCTATTAAGCAGCACTGGAAGCCAAACCTCTTTCTCTTCATCCGATAAGTCGTCTGATTTATAACGTCTTAATAGGGCGATTTGAATATTATTCAAGGGCACAAGGTATGGGTTGCGTCGTTGTAAAGAGAGCGCAATGCTTGGGGTATCCGCCATTAAGGTTTCATTTTCGCTGATCTCTAAAATACGTTGCTTGGTACGCGTGTACTCGTCTGCAATCAGGCTATAGACTTTATCTGCAACAGCGGGGTCTTTTCCAAGTGACTTATACTGTTTACCAATCTCTAAATCAGTTTTAAATAGAGCCATTTGAATATTGCTCATCAGTGCTCTAAAGAATGGCCAATTTTCATACATCTCTTTAAGTTGTGCACTGCCATGTTGTTTCGCCCAGTTGTCTAAAGCATAGCCTGTTCCTTGCCATGCTGGGAAGGTAAGGCGTGCTTGTGCCCAGCCAAAGACCCAAGGAATCGCACGAATGGACGACTTAGATAGATTGCCTTTTTTACGGTGAGAGGGGCGCGATCCAATATTGAGCAGTCCAATTTCTGTGACGGGGGTGGCTTCGTAAAAGAAGTTGAAGAACCCTTCGGTATGATCGGTTAACTCTCTGAAGTTATGTTCACCCTCTTTAGATAGGGTTTTCATGACTTCAATGTGTTCTGGGTTATCCTCTTTAGAGGCTTGTACGATACCGGTACTGGCTTTCATTAGTCCGGTTACGCCTAATGAAAGCTCGTACATTGCGGTTTCGGAGTTGCTGTATTTGTACGACAACACTTCACCTTGCTCGGTAAATTTAATGGAGCCACGTACGGTACCCGTCGGTTGCGAAAGGATCGCAAAGTGGGTCGGACCTCCACCACGTCCAACTGTTCCACCACGTCCGTGGAAAAGACGACAATCGACTTGATGTTGATCGGCCAGCTCCATAATTTGTTGCTGTGCTTGGTAGAGACACCATGCGGAGGAGAGGTTTCCTCCATCTTTGGCAGAATCGGAGTAGCCCAGCATAATCTCTTGTTGGTTGCCCGAGGCTTTTAACAGTGCTTTGTAGGTTGTGTTTTCAAACAGTGCTTGTGTCACCGGCACAATGTGCTCTAAATCTTCAATGGTTTCAAACAGCGGTGAAATTTGAATATCGCAATAAGGTTTGCCTGCATTGTAGCCCGCAAGACCTGCTTGATGTGCTAAAAAGAGTACTTCCATAACGTGACTGGCTTCGTGTGTCATGGAGATAATGTAGTTGTTAAAGGCTTTAACACTGATCTCTTTACGCATTTCACGGAACACGTGGAAGACTTCTAAGACCTCTTTGGTCATCTCTTTTAAGTCAAGGTGCTGGGTATCTACAATGGTGGCCGAGGCTACGTGACTGGCTAATAGATTCAGTTTCTCTTTTTCACTTAAGCTTGGGTAGTCGATGTCTAAGTGTGACAGAAGATCGGCTACGGCATCGCTGTGTACATTAGACTCTTGGCGAATGTCTAAACGCATGAGGTAGAAACCAAAGGTTTTGACGAGACGAATCAGATCTTGCAACTCGGCATTAGCTACGCTTTCATCACCGTGATTGCATAATGAATCATAAATCAGTTCTAAATCGGCGAGTAGGGTGTCTTCATCAGGATAAGCCAGTGCATTTTTATCGGCATGCTCGTCGTTGAGACGTGCTTCAATATAGCTTAAGTTGTGGTTCAGCTTGCCATGAATAAGGTATAAAAAACGACGATATGGCTCATCTTTGAAGCGTTCAGGGCGCTTTTTAAAGACGCTGTTGATGAGGTCGGTGTCGACAATCATGGAGCGGTTGACCACTTCTTGAGAGATATCGCTGATAAAACGTGAGTGGGTCAGTTGTGAACTGAGCTCAAAAATACGTTTTTGGTACTCATAGATCACGGCGCGTGATTGTAGTAGCAGCGCTCTTACGGTTGTTTCGTGGGTGACGAATGGATTGCCATCGCGATCACCACCAATCCAAGAGCCAAAGGTCAAGAAATCAGGGGTTTCAATTTTATCGTCTGGATAGTGTTTTGAAAGTGCTCTTTCCATGTAGCGATAGACATTGGGAACCGCATCAAACAATGATTTACGAAAAAAGTAGATACCATTGCGAATTTCATCTTCAACAGTGGGTTTTTGGCGACGCACTTCATCGGTTTGCCAAAGGACTTGTATTTGAGTTTCAAGCTGTTGATAAATAGACTCTTTTGCGTATTCATTGTTGTAAGTGTCGGCTTCATTTAGAGCGCTGATGTCTAAGAAAATGCGTCTTAGGTTGTCCATGACGGAGCGGCGTTTAGACTCGGTTGGGTGCGCGGTAAAAACGGGAATGTAGTGCAGTTTATTGAGTAGGTCTTGAACCTGTGTGGCGTCTAGTCCTTGCTCTTTAAATTCGCCGACGGTATTTAAAACCGATCCTGTCCACAATGGACCATCGGACTTTAATTGACTCTGTCTTTCGTGATATTGGTGCTCCTCTTCAGCTAGATTAACTAAGCTAAAGTAGAGGTTGAATGCACGAATAATAGGGGCGAGTTCTTCAGCCGATTGTGCTTCAATAAATTCAGTGAGTTCGGTGCGTAGAGTCGGATTTTCCTCTTTTTGCAGTTGTAGGTAGCCTGTTCGTAGCTTTTCAACCGCATCGTAAGTTTGTTTACCAGCTTGTGATTCAATCACTTTTCCTAGTAAATTACCCAATAACTTAACACGTGCTCTTAACTGTTTATCACGAAGTTCTGCGACCATCTTTACTCTCAGTTTCTTAAACAAAATTGAGCGGTATTATACCAGAAATTTTTCTAAAAAATGGGGGGATGTATAGGGCTTTTAAGGAGGAGGGAGTTGTACTAATTGAATGGTAAAAAGGTAGGGGGGGGAGAAAAGTTTCCTCCCCCCATCTTTTTTAAAGCAATTGAGGTATTAGAAGTGTTTTATTTGTTCGCTTGGTATGCTTTAGCGCCATTTAATATCTCTTCTTGTGCGGCTTTAAGGTCTCCCCAGCCGTCGACTTTTACCCATTTGCCAGGCTCAATCTCTTTGTAGTGGCTAAAGAAGTGCTCGATTTGCTCTTTTAATAGAGGGATATCTTCTACTTTTTCAATTTTAGAGTAGATAGGGGTTAGTTTATCCACTGGAACGGCAATTACTTTTGCATCTTGTCCGCCATCGTCGGTCATATTAAAGATGCCGATAGGGCGACAACGAATAACTGAACCTACAATCAGTGGATGTGGTGTGACGACTAAGACGTCAACTGGATCACCATCGTCTGATAGGGTGTCGTTAATGTAACCGTAGTTAGCAGGGTAGGACATGGTGGCACCTTGTAAGCGATCAACCCAAACAAGATC
>WFQP01000090.1 GCA_015487015.1 Thiomicrorhabdus sp. | reverse complement strand
GAATAATGGTTCGATATGGCCATAACGACGTTTTTCAATGGTTGAAAAAATGAGATATAAGAGGGCAATTAAGCTTAAATTAAGAAGGAGTCCAGTACCCCAATGCCATTCGGTTGCAAATGAAAATACCCCCCATTGTGAAAAGGTAAGCCAAAATTCAAATTGAGAGGCGGCAAAGGTGCCACCAATAATCATACAAATAAAGACCCAATAAAAACGCAGCTTAAATTCACCCAATAGGCGTAATGTTCCAGATGAACATGTGCCTGCTAACGCCATTCCCACGCCAAAAATAAACGCACCAAATAGAACATTTGCCCCTAAAGGTCGAATGGCACCCTGTACCGCCACATCGTATTCGGGCAGTAAGGTTAGGGCGGGGAAAAACAGCAAGCTACCCAAGGCAAGCAGCCAAAGGTGACCACGTATGCCGATGGCCTTTTTTTCTTCCATAAACTGGCGCCAATAGCCGGTAAAGCCAAAGCCAAAATGGATAAAGGTAAATCCAAGTAAAATGCCTAACAGTAAAAGCTGTGATGTATTTGCTGAAAGGGAGAGCATGGAAGCAATGAGTAAAAAGGAGAGAATCAGTGCGGTGGGTTTACGCCATGCCCCTTGAGAGTGGTAAAGAGTAAAAATCAAGGGCGCTCTCCTTATGTTTTATTTGGAACGGATGGTCAATAAAAAAGAAATTTTACCTAAAAAGCAGTATTAAATAAAATGATAAAGATTGATGTATGAATCTAAAAATAAGATTAACTATTGATATTTAACTTAATGGCTTTTTTGAATCGATTGTTTTATGAACTCGTAAGGATCATGCTCGCCTTTAGGTAACTTTTTTGAAAGAGGCTCTATACGAGTTTCAATCAGCAAGTTGGCATCGGTAATTATTTCGGCCTCTTTAACCAGTTTGTTGATCTCTTTACTTGAAAATAGAATTATTTTGGGGAGTTCTTGAGGGGTTCGAACACCACCATATCCTAGCATTTCAGCGGCGGTTGCTGATTCGTAGTAGGCCTCTAGCTTGTAATAATTTTCTGTTTTTTCAAGATCCATGATGAGGGGAGTATTGCCACCCAATAAAATAAGGTTACCATTGCGTAAGTCGTTAAAAACAGCTCCTGTAGGAAATACACTGTAAAAAGTTTTTAAGATAGATTTCAGGGTTTGGGTATCCATACGTAATAAATTAAAGTGGTAGGCAAAGAGTCCATCTTCTTTTAAGCGCAGTTTAACGAGATTAAAAAATTCTTGGCTATAAAATTGCGTTGCACCTGTTAACCATGAATAGGGGGCTTGCGTCACAATGATGCTGTAGGACTCGGAATCCTCTCTTAAAGCAGTTCTAAAATTATTGTATTCAATATCGACTCGCCCATCTTCTAGGAAGGGGAAGTTAATCAGTAGATTTAACACCATCATGGCTTCGATAATTTTAGGTTCCGGCTCAACTGTTTTAACAACGCCCTCTAAATCACTTTTGGCTAAGACACGAGTAGTTATGCCTGTTTGGAAGCCTAACACCAGTGCATTGGTTGCATTTTTTTGCAGTAAGTAGGGCAAGGCCCCAGCTAAAATTTCAGAGGGCTCTCCTTTATAGGCACGATGTGCGAGTACCCTAGATTGTATAAGGCCATTAATTTTTAAGCGAGAGAATTTAAATTTATGAAGAGTAAAGCCTACTACACCTGCTTTGCCCTCTTGTAAATAGAAATCAACAAGTGGGAGAGCATCAATGTAGCGGTAGTAATGCTGTTTAAATAGGTCTGGAAAGTGAATGTTTGGAATAAACAGTGAGCCAGTACCCAGTATCCCGAGTAGTGTGTAGCGGGCTACTCTATTTTTTAGGGAGTTTACTTGGGGAGCCACTAAGAGAGCAAGCAGCAAGGGAGTGCTTGCAAAAATCAGTAAGGAGGTGTTGCTTCCTAATTCAGGAATGAGCCAAAGTGCAGTAACCACTCCGCCTGTCATTGTGGTTAAAAGCAAGAGACTGTAGGCCGTCCCTATTTTTTGTTGAATATTGTTGGGTGTTTGGCAATAAAGCGTTAGGGTAAGTGCTGTGATCGCGCCGAATAATAGACTGGGAATAAACACCATGAAAGCAAAAAATAGAGCATCGGAGTGATTTAATAGTTCGCCTAAATATTGAGAGCTGCTGTAAAGGTTTGGAGCTTCGCTGAATAAATAACGTGTGATGTTAAGAACAATAAATAGGGTAACAAGCAATACAAATAGGTGTTTACGGTCTAATTTTTGTCTATTTTTCCATAGGTGTATAAAGAGAGCACCCAGTGCAGAGCCTAAAAAAATGGTGGTTAAAATAGCCGTTAAACTGAATAGAGTAGTGCCCGTGTAAAGGCTAATAAGCTTACTCCAAACAACGATTGACCCCATGGTTATAAAACCAATCAAAGCCAAAATGATTAAAAGTGTAAAGGGTTGCCAAGTTGTCTTGGTTTGTGAGGGTGAGGATAGGGGGGGGGAGAAAGTTTCAGAAGGCTTGGTTTTTAGGTAAAGATAAAGCGCCATAAATGCTGCGAAGAGGTTTAATGCCGCGGCACTATAGATCGCACCGTTTAACCCTAACGTTGGTACAATATAAAATCCGTTTAAAATCAGGCCAGCTACTCCTCCTAAAAGCATAAGTCCGTAAAGGAAGCTGATGACCGAGGGATTGCTTGGTTTATAGGTGGCTAGCCATGAGGTTAATAGAGGAAAAGCCATTCCCAGTGCGGTAGAAGGGATAAGTAATATTAAAAAAAGTGCAATGTCACCATAAATAAATTCAATTTGTTCAGGTGATATCAGTTGTGGCAGTAAAAGTGGCGCACTGACGGCGATTAATAGTTGGGTAAAAATAAATCCTTTTAATCCATTTAGCCCATGTTTTAAACGCCACTGTGCGAGTAAACTTCCTAGCGCCATACCCATAAAAAGTGCCACTAAAGTGGCGGCAATAGAGCTATTTTCGGTAAACCCCAGTAAACGCATCCAGAGCATTTGGTAGATAAATAAGGCCATGCCAGAGATAAAGAGGGTTAAGCCTGTTAATAGAACCACATGTTCTCCTAAAAATTAGACTGGTTTTATTTTAAATTAAGCGGTAGATTATAGCAGATAAGAAAATGATAAAAATAAGGAGAGTGACATTGAGTAAGGTAGGCCTTTTTTACGGAACAGACACTGGGAATACGGAAAAGATTGCACATAAAATACAGAAAATATTGGGTGCAGAGGTTGTGACGTTACATGATGTTCATGGCGTAAAAGTATCCGATTTTGAACAGTATGACAAAATTATTTTAGGTCAGCCCACTTGGTATTGCGGAGAGCTTCAAAGTACATGGGAAGATTTTTGGCCCGAATTTCAAAAAGTTGATTTTAGTGGTAAACAGGTCGCTTTTTTTGGGTTAGGTGATCAACTGGAATACGGTGAATTCTTTGTAGACGCTATGGGGCTTATGCACGAGGTCGTGCTTGACAATGGTGGTGAGCCTGTGGGTTATTTTCCTAACGAAGGGTTTATGTTTGAAGAGTCTAAAGCGTTAACCGATGATGGCGATTTTTTTGTTGGAGTTGTGATTGACGAAGACCAACAGCCAGAGCGAACGGATCAACGTTTGCAATTTTGGATTGAACAAATTCGTGAAGAGATGGATTTGCTATAATACCCAGAGTTTTATTTTTTAACCTTATAAAGGAAGCCAGAACAATGAGTATGTTGCCAAGCCATCTAAAATACGCCGAAACACACGAATGGGTCTATATTGATGAAGAGGGCAATGCCATTGTGGGCATTACCGATTTTGCTCAAGAATCCTTAGGTGAATTAATGAGCGTGACGTTTCCTGAGTTGGGTGGTTATGCTCAAACGGGAGACGATGTTATGTCGCTTGAATCAGTTAAATCCGCAAGCGATATTTTTTCACCCATAAGCGGTGAAATTGTGGCGTTTAATGAAGCGCTGGAAGATGGTCCCGAGTTAATCAATGATGAGCCTTATGACAGTGGTTGGTTGTTTAAAATTGAACCACATGACCTAACAGAGTTAGATGAACTGCTTTTAGCCAGTGATTATCAAAAACTGATTGATGGTTGATTGATAATAATTGAAGAAATTTCTCCCCCCCCCTATCCCTGTATAAAACAATAAAGAAGAAAATCATGTTGCCAAGTTTGCGATTAAAAAAGAATGAAGAGCGCCGTATTAAGCAAGGGCACGTTTGGGTATTTAGTAATGAAGTGGATATTCAAGCCACGCCGTTAAAAAATTTTACAGCAGGTCAACAGGTTGTGATTGAGGCTTACAATGGCAAGCCATTAGGAATGGGGTTTGTGAACCCAAATACCCTGATTTGTGCTCGGATATTGAGCCGAAGTCCTAAGCTAGAATTGAATAAAAAGTTTTTAAAAAAACGTATTCAAGAAGCACAGTCATTACGAGAAATTCATTTTGATCAACCCTTTTATCGTTTGGTGTTTGGTGATTCTGACGGCTTGCCTGGCTTAGTGGTAGATCGTTTTGGGGATGTGCTTGCCGTACAAATTACCACCGCAGGGATGGAATTGGTTAAAGAGGACATTGTGCAGGTATTGGATAACTTGTACCACCCAACAGCGATTGTGATGAAAAATGATACGGCAAGTCGAGGATTGGAAGGCTTACCCTTATATGAAAAAGTGGTATTGGGTGAGCTACCAGAGACCTTAATTATTGAAGAAAATAATACCCAGTTTTCTATTCCTGTTGAGGGGGGGCAAAAAACCGGTTGGTTCTATGATCACCGTATGTCACGGGCTCGTTTGCAAACCATGGTAAAAGGCAAACGTGTGCTGGATGTATTCAGTTACTTAGGTGGTTGGGGGGTGGCAGCCGCTAATGCGGGTGCGGAATCGGTTACCTGTGTGGACTCTTCCGAATTTGCACTGGATGGTGTCGATGTAAATGCCGAATTAAATGGTGTAACAGACAAGATGACCACCATTCAAGGCAATGCATTTGATGTATTGAATGCATTGCGAACCGATGGGCAAAAATTTGATGTAGTGATTGTTGACCCGCCAGCCTTTATTAAACGCAAAAAAGACTTTAAGCAAGGTGCAGAGGCTTACCGGAGAATTAATGAAATTGCGATGCGAGTCTTAGATAAAGAAGGTATTTTAGTTTCGGCTTCTTGCTCACATCACATGACTCGTAATAACTTATTAAATGCAGTTCAGTCTGCAGCACGTCATATTGATCGTACTGTACAGCTATTTGAACAAGGTCATCAAGGGCCAGATCATCCGATTCATCCAGCTGTTTCTGAAACAGAATACATTAAAACCCTATTTTTTAGAGTGAGTGCAAGTTGGTGATTAGATAGGTTGGATCACAGCTATTCAGCGAGTAGTCAATATGTATCGCAGTGATTATTTTATTAACGATTACTGCGAGTGGTTAATATAAGTGTGTTTATATGCATCTTAACGTATAATTGCGCGCAATAATTGAAAACTTGTTTATTTGTTTTGTGTTCTATTGAAAGTGAGAAAGTCATGATTAAAGCAATTTTAAAACCTAGAATGCGTAAAAGTATTGGTCTGTGTGCCGGGATTTTGTTTACGGCCTTATTTTCGAATGCGTTTGCAAGCAGTAGCTCAGAGTACGATTCTGGAGGCAATTCATCTACGTTGCCAAACCCTGCGATACCTTTAACCGATCAGCAAACACTGGGTAAATTGATCTTTTTTGACACAAATCTATCTGAACCCGCTGGGCAGTCTTGTGCCAGTTGTCATCAACCTGTGGTTGGGTTTGCGGATCCTGATTCGAACTTACCTGTATCAGAAGGGGTTATTCCAGAACGTTTTGGACACCGAAATTCACCTTCTGCAGCATATGCGTCTTTTTCACCCCCTTTTAGTTACGACACCAGCACTTCGATTGCAAAGGGCGGTCAGTTTTGGGATGGTCGCCGAGCGACCCTTGCGGAGCAAGCAAAAGATCCGTTTTTGAACCCCGTTGAAATGAATAATCCAGACAAGTCCGCCGTACTTATGGACATTCAAAGTTCAAGCTATGCCGCTCTGTTTGAAACTATTTGTGGTTCCATTTCCAATGTCGATGCAGCTTATAACTGTGTTGCAGAATCTATTTCGGCTTATGAAGAGTCGACAGAGCTGAATCCTTTTACCTCTAAATTTGATTATGTTCTTGCAGGTATGGCACGTTTTACAGAACAAGAACGACAAGGAATGATGCTTTTTAATGGTCGTGCTATGTGCTCTCAGTGTCATACGAGTAATATAAATATGAGTAACGGTGGAAACATGGAACACGGTGGAAACATGGGCTACGGCGGGAACATGGGACAATGTGGTGAGTCAAGCCATGGCAAGCACCGCCATCATGGTGAGCATAAGCACCGTCATGGTGGTAAGCATAAACACGATCATCATTCGAATGGTTGTGGTAATAATGGCATGTGGACGCCTATTTTATTTACCGATTTTCAATATTACAATTTGGGGTTGCCTAGAAATACAGCCTATCCATTTATGGACCCTTCGGACTCTACCGGTGGATCTGATCCTATCATGGTCGATTCAGGCTCAGATTTTGGCTTAGGGATTGAAGATGATAACAGTGGAAGTGGGGGGGCTCAAACACCTAACCATAATTTTGCATTAAGCCAAGTTGATTTGGGGCTGGGTGGTGTATTAAATAGGTTTTCTGAAAATGGACGCTTTAAAGTGCCAACACTGCGTAATGTTGAGTTAACGGCTCCTTATATGCATAACGGAGT
Source organism: Thiomicrorhabdus sp. (assembly GCA_015487015.1). Classification (GTDB taxonomy): domain Bacteria; phylum Pseudomonadota; class Gammaproteobacteria; order Thiomicrospirales; family Thiomicrospiraceae; genus Thiomicrorhabdus. The sequence goes on along the minus strand of WFQP01000090.1, from coordinate 463 downwards.
TTTGATATCACTTAAAGAAGTTGTAAGTTTTTACAATACACGTAATACAGGCGCATGGGGTTTGCCAGAGGTTGAAGAAAATGTTGAGCAGAGTCGGGTGGGTAATCTTGGTTTATCCAGTGCTCAAGAAGATGCGATTGTGGCTTTTTTATTGACCTTAACGGATGGGTATATTGCGGATAATAATGGTGGTGGGTATGGACAAGGTCATGGACATAAAAAAGATCACCATAAAAAGCATTCAAAAAAGTATAAGCATGGTGACGATGATGATCATAAAAAGTATTCAAAGAAATACAAACGCGATGACGATGATGACCACAAAAAGTATTCAAAGAAATACAAACGCGATGACGATGATGACCACAAAAAGTATTCAAAGAAATACAAACGCGATGACGATGATGACCACAAAAAGTATTCAAAGAAATACAAACGCGATGACGACGATGACCACAAAAAG
>WFQP01000089.1 GCA_015487015.1 Thiomicrorhabdus sp. | reverse complement strand
TGGTAAGAAAATTAGCATTCTATTTCAGTTGGCCTCTTTTCTTACAAGTTAATTGCACTTATTATGCGAATTCAAGTAACAATAAAATAACTCATCAGGCACCCTTCAATTATGGCAAAAATACTTGGTATTGGTAATGCAGTATTAGACACAATCTTAACCGTCAAAACCCACCCTAAAGAAGATCAAGAAGTCAGAGCACTCAGTAAGACATTTTCAACGGGCGGAAACATCAATAATACATTATATGTTTTAAATCAGCTTGGACATGACTGCGCTATTTGTTGCTCTGTCGCAACCGACTTGGAGGCAAAACAACTCCTAAAAGGGTTCAAAGAACGAAAGCTATCAACGGCACACATCCAAACTTTTATTCAAGGAAAAACACCCTCTTCCTTTATCACTCTTAATCAAAAAAATGGCCACAGAACCATTGTTCACTATCGTGAGTTACCCGAGGTGACCTTTGAACATTTTGCAAAAATTACTGTAGAAGCATTTGATTGGCTGCACTTTGAAGGTCGAAATACCGAAAACCTAACGGGAATGATTAACATTGCAAAAACTTTTTTAACCCACCAGCCCATTTCTCTTGAAGTTGAAAAACCAAGGAAGGGCATTGAATCTCTTTTTAACCAAGTCCACTTATTAATATTCTCTCATCACTATGCCTGTGAAAAAGGATTTTCAAATGGACAGGAACTGCTGACACATATTCAAAAAGATGCGCCCAACACAAGATTAGTGTGTACATGGGGCGATCAAGGCGTATGGTTTGCAGACATCAATCAAAGAGTACAACACATTAAGGCCGAAAAAATTCACCCTATCGATACATTAGGTGCTGGTGATACCTTTAATGCAGCCTTAATTCACTATTTAATTCAACAAAATAGTCTCAATGAAGCTGTAAACAAGGCCAATACACTAGCGGCTCAAAAGTGTAAACAACAGGGGTTGGATAACTTATTACAAAAAATACATACCCAGCCCATCGCAAATATCAAACAGCTCAGTAATGCCAAAACACTGGTTACAAAAGCGAACGAAGATGCACCACCCATGGTATTAATCAAACACGGTGATTCGGTCAAAGCGTACCAAAATAATTGCCCCCACCAAAATGTGCCGTTAAATGAAGCCTATAAAATTGACGTCAACCCCTTTGAAAAAACCATCAAGTGCTCCGTACACGATGCCTTTTTTAAAATTGAAAATGGAGAGTGCATAGAAGGGCCATGCAGAAATGAATCTTTAGTCAGTATGGATATTCGTATTGATGAACAAGGAGATATTTATTTAAATTGATGTCTTTGATAGATACCCCTCCCAAGAAAAGAAAAGGGGGGGGGAAATTAAAACCTACTTTCCAGCTTTTTGACGCTGTCGATAGACTTCATACACGGTAATGCCTGTTGCAACCGAAACATTTAAGCTCTCAACCACACCTTCCATTGGAATGGCAGCCAGATAATCGCAAGCTTCTTTGGTCAAGCGTCGCAATCCTGTACCCTCGGCACCCATAACGATACCTATCGATCCAGTAAAATCTTGGTCGTATATAGTTTGTTCAGTGTCACCATCTAAACCCACCATCCACATACCAGCTTGCTGCATCTCTTTAAGAGTTCGGGTCAAATTAGAAACAACAATCAATTTTACATTATCTGCGGCACCAGAAGCGACCTTACGAACCGTTGCATTCATTCCTACCGAGTTGTGTTTTGGAATAATGACGGCATCGGCTCCCACTGCATCAGCCGTTCGTAGTACGGCGCCTAAATTATGTGGATCCTGCACTTCATCTAAAAAGATAAACAGAGGATTAGAAGCCTTATCCATTATCTTAAGCAAATCCGACTCTTTTAAGTCGGCTTGCTTGGCAACCAAAGCCATCACGCCTTGATGATTACCATCAATCTTATTAAAGGCAGTCTTTGCAACATACTCAGGCGATAACCCAAGATTTTTTGCATAATCATAAAGTGATTGTTGACGGTTATTTAAACGCCCTTTCACAAAGGAAAGTTGGTACACCAGTTGCGGCGCTTGCTTTACAAACTTTTCAACCGCGTGCAATCCATAAATAACTTCTTGTTTCACGATGGAGACTGGCTTTTTGAGGGCGATTTTTTGCCTTTACGATAATAACGCTTTCTACGCGGTCTTTTTTGCTCACCCGAATCACCATCCGCTTGAGATTCATTTTCAGAGTCAGAATCTGCATCCAATACCGTCTCATCAACTGAACCACCAGAAATAAAGCGTAAATCTACTTTGCGGTCATCCAAGTTCACTTGAGCAACTTGCACTCGAATGCGATCGCCTAAACGATAAACCTTTCCAGTACGCTCTCCTTTTAAGCAGTGGCGAGCATTGTCGTAATGGAAATAATCTTCACCTAGCTCTGTAATATGAACCAATCCTTCAACGTATAACGGATCAATTTCAACAAACAGTCCAAAATTGGTCGCGGCCGTTACGACTGCATCATACTCTTCACCTAAACGATGAGACAAAAACTCACATTTTAAGAAAGTAACCGCATCACGCGTAGCTTCGTCTGCACGTCTTTCAGTCTCTGAACAGTGCTGACCCAGCTCTTGCATTTTAGCTTCGGTGTACTCAAAGCCTTCTGCACCCGTTTTTTTCCATGCATGCTGAATCGCACGGTGAACCAATAGATCTGGATAACGACGAATCGGCGAAGTAAAGTGCGTGTAGTGCTCATAGTTCAAACCAAAGTGCCCTTTATTATCAGGCTGGTATACCGCTTGATTCATGCTACGCAGTAACACTGTTTGCACTAAATGCTCATAAGGCTGGCCTTTGATTTTTTCCATCACCGCGGCATAATCATGTGCGGTGGGCTCGTCGCCCCCTTCTAATGTTAAGCCGAAGTCCTTCAAGAAGGTTCTGACATTTTTCAAACGCTCTTCAGCCGGCTTTTCATGAACACGGTACACGATTGGAATCTTATGCCACTTCAAGTACCTTGCCGTCGCCACATTAGCCATCAACATGCACTCTTCAATCAACTTATGTGCATCGTTTCGAACAACGGGAATAATCTCTTTAATTTTTCGATCATCATCAAACACAATACGTGTTTCAGTAGTATTAAACTCTAACGCACCGCGCTCTTCACGCGCTTTTTGCAACACTTTATAAAGCTCATGAAGATCTTCTATATGAGAAACCTGCTCAGCAAACTCAGTACGGTACTCACTTTCAGAGTCCGTTAAAATATCATTCACTTGATTATAGGTTAAGCGTGCTTTTGAGTTCATTACCGCTTGATAATACTGGCTACGTTCCAAGCGTCCTTCATCATCAATGGCTAAATCAGCCACCATACATAAACGATCGACATGAGGATTCAACGAACACAAGCCATCCGATAATTTAGACGGTAACATCGGCACAACACGCTGAGGAAAGTAAACCGAGTTTCCACGCTTAAGAGCTTCTTTATCAAGCTCTGTTCCAGGCTTCACATAATGAGAAACATCTGCAATAGCTACCACTAAACGCCAACCATTTTTACGACGTTTGGCAAACACGGCATCATCAAAATCTTTCGTATCCGAGCCATCAATCGTCACAAGCTGCATACTACGAAGGTCTTTGCGACCCTCTAAGTCTGCTTCAACCACTTCATCAGGAATGCTCTCCAACTCTTTTAAGAGTTCTGCTGACCACTCATTTGGGATGCCGTAAGCATGAATAGCTGAATCGATCTCCATTCCTGGCGCCATATAATCACCAACCACTTCAATGATTTTACCGATAGGGCCAGATCTTAAAGTAGGTTGACTTAAAATTTCAACTAAAACAACTTGTTCTTCTGCGGCTTCTAGCAAACCATCTTTGGGAATAAAAACATCTTGCGTAAGTCTATTATTATTAGGACGCACCCAAGAAAGACCGTTTTCAGTTGCCAAACGACCTAAAACTTGTTTAGTACGATGTTCAATCACTTCAACAATCGCACCCTCTTGACGACCTCGACGATCCTCGCCAACAACCGAAGCAATCACCAAATCACCATGTAAGGCTTTATGCATCTCTTTTTCAGACAAAAATAGATCTTTCCCGCCTTCATCAGGTACTAAAAAACCATAACCATCAGGGTGCCCCAACACACGACCCTTAATTAAGTCCATTTTTTTCAGCAAGCCAAACGCACCACGACGATTACGGATAAGCTGACCATCACGCACCATGGCCTTTAAACGACGTGACAATGCTTCATAGCGCTCCTCATCTTCCTCTGAAACCTCAAGGACCTTAGCCACTTGATAAAGCCTTAATGGCTTTTGCGCGCTCTCTAAAGCATCCAGAATAAACTCTCTGCTTGGAATAGGATTGTCGTATTTTTCAGCTTCACGCTGTGCATGTGGGTCCTGTTGAACCGTTGTATTTTCTGTAGTCACTCGATACCATCTAAGATTAAAAGCGCCAATTACTTTACCTGAAATTCAATAAAACAATAAAGCGTAAAGGGGCTGTATTTATAAAAATTGCGCGTATTATAACAAATCGACAGTAAAATATAGTCAGTAAACTTAACTACCTAAGTTATCAAACCATAAACAACGCGTGTAGTCCGTAAAAAAAAGTACTTTTCAAACTGTATCTACTCTAAAATAAGGCCTTCAAATGGATTCAATTGGGAACATGACTTGCCATCACCTAAACTCTCCTTAAAAAAAGCTGCCATCACCTCTTTTGCATTAGGCGCTTTCCTAAGCTCCCCTTTGGCCGATCCTAAACAGGTTTTGCAAGCAACCCCCATACAGAACTCTCTATTAGAACGCATTAACCAACCTTTTATTGGCGACCTTGAGCAAATACAAAAACGCAGAATACTCAGAGTACTGGTTAGTTACAACGGCACCAACTTTTTTCACACCATAAAAGGGCAAAGAGGCTTAGAGCACGACCTCATAAAAGCCTATGAAAAATACTTAAATCGCGGCCCCAGAAAAAAACGGTACCAAACACATGTTATTTTTTTAACACGCCCTTTTAACCAGCTATTTAATGAACTACTTGCAGGCCATGGCGACCTCATCGCCTCAGGACTCACCGTAACCCAAGAACGTCAATACAGCGTTGATTTTACCGAACCTTACATTCAAAATGTTCAAGAAATACTGGTCTCCAATAAAAACAGCCCAGCCATTACCAAGCTTGAAGACCTTTCAAACAAACAAATCATTGTTGTCGCCAACAGTAGCTACATTATTCACCTAGAACAAATGAACCAAGCACTCGGACGCTTAGGCCTCCCTGGAATCGAAATTTTTCAAGCCGATCCTGTATTAGAAGCCGAAGATCTATTAGAGATGGTCAATGCAGGCCTATTTGAATATACCGTAGTAGATGATCATATCGCCAAAATCTACCAACATACCTACTCCAATTTAAATCTGCAAACAAATATTATTTTTCACCATGGCGGAAAGATTGCTTGGGCATTAAATAAAAACCTACCCAACCTAAAACGCTCTTTAAATAATTTTATTAACACCTACGCCAAGCCGGGTAAATTTCTCGGCAACAGTATCTATCAAAAATATTACAAAAACCCTTTTTGGGTAAAAACCCCACTTTCACTCAATGCGTTAGATGAAACGCCTTGCTTACAATACTACTTTGAGAAATATGCTGAATTCTATGACTTTGATTGGTTTCTAATTGCCTCCCTTGCCTATCAAGAGTCCCGCTTTCAACAGCATCTAACCAGCAAAGCGGGCGCTAAAGGTATTATGCAAATTAAAGCCTCCACGGCACGCTCAAAAGTGGTTAACATTCCCAACATTAACAACCTAGAAAATAACATTCATGCAGGCATAAAATACCTTGCCTTTATTCGAGACCATTATTTTGATAAACCCGAGTACTCAAAAGAGGATCAAATCAATTTTTCATTAGCCGCTTACAATGCTGGGCCAGGACGAATTCGAAGACTCCAGCGAGAAGCCGAAGCAAAAGGATTAGACCCTTACAAGTGGTACTACAATGTAGAAGCAATTGCTCGTAAAGACATCGGGCACGAAACGGTCAATTATGTCAGCCAAATTCAAAAAAGAACCATTGCCATTAAAGCGTCTCTTACCCATTCACAAAATAAATTACGATTAAAAGAACAAAAATTAAACGCCCATAAAGAAAAACTCAGTAGAGCCCAAAAGCCAAATTAAACTTTAGCTCACAAGCGGAGCCCTATTTATTTGGACGATACACTCGAACATTTTCAAACCCTGCATCCCTTAAATACTGTGCATGCAACTGACTCATCACCCCTTTCTCACAATACAACAGATACTCTTTACCCTGCTCAAGTGATTTAAAACGATGATTTAACTCATAAAAGGGAATTACCTCCATTGAATCTAACACCAAAGGAGAGGCAGACACCTCCTCTTCACGTCGAATATCAATTACCGTTACATCAGGTGTAACTTCCGAGACCACTTCAACCGATTCCGCAGCATTCACATCATCAATAATCGTATGCACAGGAATACTTACAGCTTGTTCAACCGCACTCTCCAACACCGAATAATCAAAACGAGCCGCCTCTTTTTCCATTCGCTTAAACGAACCATTAATCACTGGATTTTTGGAAATAACACCACAATACTCAGGCATACTCTCGGCAAAGTGGCGCGTACCAATGTCATCAGCCAACCCCATAATTTCAGGTTTATTCATCATCGCCAAAGGACGCAATACCAGCTTACTCGTTGCTTTATCAATCACGGCTAAATTTCGTAACGTTTGACTGCTTACTTGCGCCACACTCTCTCCCGTGACCAAGGCATCAATCCCCATCTCATCCGCCACTTTTTCTGACGCCATTAACATCAAACGCTTTAAGGTCACGCCCATATAGCTTTCATGGGTGGAACGAAAGATTTCTGTCACCACCTCTTCAAAAGGAATCGTAACAAAAGAGACTCGGTGCGAAGCTCCAAACTGCGCCCACAAATAAAGCGCCACCTGCTTTACCCCGATCTCATGCGCCGCGCCGCCTAAATTGAAAAAGATAAAGTGGGTTTTTACCCCCCGCTTCATCGTCAAGTAACTGGCTACCGTCGAATCAAAACCACCAGACATCAGTGAAAGCAGCTCACCTTGCGACCCCATTGGAAAGCCACCCAAGCCCGCTCTACGTTTGGTAATTACATTTAATGTTTTTTGATGCAGTTCAAACTCAATTTTTACTTCAGGCGTGTGTAAATCGACCGACTTAGGCGCTCCTTTTTGGCAAAAGTAAGCCCCAACAAAACGCTCCAACTCAAACGAGGTGGTCTCATGCGTTCCCGTTCTTTTTGCACGAACCACAAACGACTTGCCCGCAACGCGGGCCAATGAGTGCTCAGCCACTTTTTCAGCAATCAACGCCAAATCCTCGCCCGTCTCATATTGAACAACCTCCAAAAACTGTTCAATACCAGGCGTTTTACTCAATACACGCCTAACAGCCTCATTGCGCGAATCATCCGATTGAACCTCAATTTTATCCCAAAAACGTTTCACCACAATTTGGTCATCAATACGATGCAATAAAGTACGTAGATTATCATTGAGCTGGCTAATCATCTTCTTCTTAACCGGCGCACCTTTAATCATAATTTCAGGAAATAACTTAATGATAAATCTCATATTTAAAACTCTTTTTAGTTCAGGCCTTGCCTCACCCAAAATTGACACAACAAACATCAGGGCAATCAAAGGGATAACGAATGGGGGTTAAAATTTTTAAACGCTATTGTACCGTTTTGCTCACAGCCTTTTAAGAGATCCCTTAACCAAATTGCTAAAATTTCCCTTTATATGGTAGAATCCCCCCAAATAATTTACCTATTTTTTAAAACGTTAAGAGAGAACCTCAATGAAAAGACTAGACCAAGTATTAGCAAACGACGGTATTCCAGCAGACCTAGAATTGATAATTAACCACATTATGGTGGCTTGTAAAGACATTTCTTACAAGCTAGGCCAAGGTGAGTTAGCCGGTATTTT
>WFQP01000088.1 GCA_015487015.1 Thiomicrorhabdus sp. | reverse complement strand
GTGGCTTATTAGGTGTCACGCTGGCGATGTTCTTATTTGCACGTAAAACCAAACAGAGCCTGTTTCAGGTGGCCGATTTTGTCGCCCCACTGATTCCGATTGGCTTACTCACGGGGCGTATTGGTAACTTTATAAACGGTGAACTGTGGGGTAAAGTAACCGATTCCCCATTAGGTATGGCCGTGTATGATCCTGCGCTGCAAACGGTGGTGCATAAATACCCTACACAACTGTTGGAAGCCTTATTAGAAGGCGTAGTGCTGTTTATTATTTTAATGATTTATGGGCGTAAACCAAGGCCACTTGGCAGTGTGGCAGGGCTATTTTTATTGGGGTATGGAACCTTCCGATTTATCGTTGAGTTTTGGCGTGTGCCCGATGCTCAAATTGGCTACCTGCTTTGGGACTGGTTCACCATGGGGCAACTGCTTTCAACGCCAATGATTTTAATTGGCTTGGGGGTTATGCTCTGGGGTGCAAAGCAACAACAAAATAGTACGAGTAGAACATGAAACAATATTTAAAGCTATTAAGTCATATTTTAGAAAACGGAACCGATAAGGGAGATCGCACGGGGACAGGAACGCGCTCCGTCTTTGGCTATCAAATGCGGTTTGATTTGCAACAGGGTTTTCCACTGGTGACCACTAAAAAACTGCATTTACGCTCCATCATTCACGAGTTGTTATGGATTTTAAGCGGTGACACCAATATCCAATATTTAAAAGACAATAAAGTTCGAATTTGGGATGAGTGGGCGACTGAAGAGGGGGAGCTGGGTCCTTTATATGGCAAGCAGTGGACAGCATGGGAGGCGCCAAATGGCGACACCATTAATCAAATATCAGAAGTCATTGATACGCTGAAAAACAACCCAAACAGTCGTCGCATGATTGTTTCGGCATGGAATCCTGCCGATCTACCTGATGAATCTAAAAGCCCGCAAGAAAATGTGCAACAAGGGCGTATGGCACTGGCGACCTGCCACGCCTTTTTTCAATTTTACGTTGCCAATGGCAAGCTCTCCTGCCAACTCTATCAACGCAGTGCCGATACCTTTTTGGGCGTGCCCTTTAATATCGCCAGTTACGCCTTATTGGTTCACATGATCGCGCAACAAACCGATTTAGAGGTGGGGGAGTTTATTTGGACAGGGGGCGATGTGCATCTTTATAACAACACCCTTGAACAAGCCAAATTGCAGTTGACCAGAGAGCCGTACCCGTTGCCTAAATTGGTGATTAAACACAAACCTGAGAGTATTTTTGACTATCAGTTTGACGATTTTGACATTGAGGGTTATCAATCACACCCACATATTAAAGCACAGGTGTCGGTATGAAAATTGCCATGATCGCTGCGATGGCACACAACCGAGTGATTGGCTTAAACGGTGACATGCCGTGGCACTTGCCCGATGACTTAAAATTCTTTAAAGCCAAAACCACTGGAAAACCCGTGATAATGGGGCGTAAAACCTTTGAGTCCATTGGCTCTCGTCCACTGCCCAACCGCCCTAATATCGTCATCAGCCGCAATGTCGATTTGACGATTCCAAATGTAGAGGTGTTTCAGTCCATTGAGCAAGCGTTAGAAAAATACGCCAATGAGCCAGAGGTGATTATCATGGGGGGGGGAGAACTTTACCGCCAAATGTTGCCCAGAGCAGACCGATTGTACTTAACCTTGATTGATGCCAACATAACTGGCGATACCTTCTTTCCAGATTGGACAGCGTTCGACTGGGTAGAAATTGCACGCGAATCTCATCCTAAAGACGAGCGTCATGCGTACGCTTTTGAGTTTGTGACGTTGGAGCGAATGTAACTTAGTAACGGGCAACATAAAATGTTGCTTTAAATATTCCCCTTAACTTAACAACGCTATTTAACTTTGTTGTTAACGTTATCTTTGCCCATTGTGAGCTTGAGCTTTTGTATTTGCATTCAATTGTCAGCTCTTCTGACCTATCTTTTAAATAGAATTTTACCCCCCCCCTTCTAAATGAAAGGGGCCTATAAAATATTTTTGTGCATTTTATTTTGCTTCTTAAATCAGGGGAGTCTAATATAAAGATAAAATTTGTATTGTCTCTCTTGCTCATAAAGGAGCCCTAAACATGACAATTAAGCGCAGTATGTTTTTTATTTCAGCTTTAGTTATTTTATTAAGCATCATTAGTTTGACCTCTCTTAATTATTCACTTAATAGAGAGTCTGAGCTTAAGGATGGGCAGGTGCTCTTAGCTGAGGTCGGGGCTGGAATTTTAATGTTAAGGCGGCACGAAAAAGATTTTTTATTACGAAAAAATTTAAAATATCAGAAAAAATTTACTCAATCTATTGAAGAGACCTATCAAAAGATTAATCAGTTAGAATCACTTTTATTGCAAGAGAGCGCTAGTACAGATTCGATTAAAAAGCTTTCTGGTGTTTTGAATAACTATCAGGCTTCATTTAATGCAATGGTTAAAAGTTATGAAGATGTTGGGCTAGATGAAAAGTCGGGTCTTCAAGGGAAGCTTAGGAAAGCAGCTCATGGTTTAGAGTATGAAGCAAAAGAGGTCAAAAGTTTAGAGCTGTATAAAGATTTATTGATGTTAAGACGCCATGAGAAAGATTTTTTACTGCGTTTAGACATGAAATATTCAGAACGATTTAATCAAGCCATTTCTGCGATGCAAGCCGCATTACAAGGTGCCCATTTAGCCTTTCCTGAAACGCATGAAATATCGAGTTTATTGGATTATTATCAAAAGCAGTTTAATGCGATGGTTGAGGGGTATGCTCGAGCTGGATTAGACAGTAACTCTGGTTTGCAGGGTGAGATGCGTAAAACGGTTCATCAGACCGATAAAGTATTGAAAGCGACAGAAAAACAAATCTCTGAAGTATTGTTGAGTAAAACAGCTGTTCTCAGTACGTTGAGTAACATTATTGTGATTGTCATTACATTATTGGTGTTATTCATAACCATACTGGTGAATCGCCGAATTATGCGTGCTGTGAATTCGCTTAAAAAAGCGATTAATGAAACAGAGAGAACCAATGACTTTAGTTTAAGATCAAGCTATGACGCGCAAGATGAAATTGGGGATATTAGTCGGGCATTTAATCACTTAATGGAACGCTTACAACATGCGATTCAAGAAGCGAATGTTGTGGTAAATTCTGTTGCGAAAGGAGATTTTAGTCAGCGTATGTCTAGTTCGTTATCGGGAGATTTACAAACTCTTAAAGAGGGGGTAAATGGTAGTGCTCAAAGTGTTGAGTGTATGATGACGGAACTTGAAAAAGTACTGGAAACATTAAATGAGGGTAATTTTGACTTTAAAATGAATCAAAATGTCTCAGAGAGCTTTAGAAATAAGGTTGACAGCACTTTACATAATCTACACAGTACGATTGGCAGTATTCTTCAAGTGATGAGTGATGTAAAAGAGGGAAATTACAGTACGCGTATAACGGTGGAAGCTAAAGGGGATTTGAATCAACTTAAGGTAGAGGTTAATGATACGGTTGAGTCGCTAGAAAAAGCTATTAAAGACATTAGCCGCGTTGTGATGGCGCAACAAGGAGGGGATTTAACACAAACCATCAAGGCACAATACCCAGGACAACTTGCTACGTTAACCAAAGCCATTAACAGTACCAACTTAAAGCTGCTGAGTGTGATTAATGATGTTGATAATACAACGGTTGCCATTAGCAGTGCCTCTACTGTTGTTTCTCAGGGTGCCGCAAATTTAACGGAGATTATTAAAGAACAATCTGTGGCGATGGATGAGACCAGCAGTACCATGGAAGCGATGAGTTTGACGGTACAAAATAATACTGATAATTCAAATAACGCAAATCATGCTGTGAAAGAGGTACAAAATAATGCTCAAACGGGTCAAGCGGTTATGCAAAAAACCATTGATGCCATGGAAAAAATTCAAGAATCTAGTCATAAAATCTCAGATATTGTGAGCCTTATTGATGGCATTGCCTTTCAAACTAATTTATTAGCACTGAATGCGGCAGTTGAAGCTGCGCGAGCTGGAGAGCAAGGACGAGGGTTTGCTGTTGTGGCGGGCGAAGTTCGTAACCTAGCTGGAAAATCGGCTGAGGCGGCTAAAGAGATTAAGCAACTGATTGAAGAGAGTGTCACTCGAATTGATCAAGGTTCACAGCTGGCCTCCGAATCGGGCGGAGTGCTTAAAAAGATTACGGTATCGGTAAAAGAAGTTTCTGAAATGATTGAGTACATTGCCAGTTCATCGACTGAGCAAGCCGAAGCGGTTTCTCAAGTAAGTTCAACGATCTCACAATTAAATATTGCAACGCAGCAAAATACCGCACTGGTTCATGAAACTAGTCTATCTGCAGAAGAGATGCAACAACAAGCGATGGTGCTAAAAAAGAGTATTCAGTTCTTTAATGTTCAAGCAACCAATATACCAGTGGCTTTGCAGGATGATAGGGGGTAGAGCTTGACTCTCCCCCCCCCTTAAAGGATAAGGTTAAGGCAGTTTGATCGGGGTGGTAAATACCCAGTCTTGACCTTTTACGGGAGTATGGCATTGAATACAAGACTGATCGAGGTCTTTAGCATTGCCATAAGGTTTTTGTTCTTGCCCTAGCCAGCGTGCCCAGCCCCAGTTTGTACCATTGTGTTGAAACTTTTTTGTATCTTTATACATAAATTCAGCATGAATAAACTTATTAGGGTTGGGGATAACTGCGCTGGGCCAACTCTCTTTAGTTGTCTCTTTCCAAACCAACTTCCCTAGTATGCTACCTTCTGGCCAAGGGTTTGTTTGATTGCTTCTTGCCGCTTGTATTGCGATGTCATTACCAATAATGACCCTTATGGTTTTATTATCGACTCGATGAGAGGTGGATATGATTTTCCAATCTTTATAGTTTTCGGGTAGTTCTATTCCATCTAGATTGGGCTGAACATGTATTTTTTCATCACTGGCAACGGATGCGACGGATAACATGGATACGAGTGCGGTGGATAAAGCATAATGAAACTTCATGGTTGTCTCTCTTTTTTTTTGAATTAAATATTGTTTACCTCTATTAGTACCTGTTTATATGTTTTTTGTTTCATTTTTTTTATTCTTTTATTTAATTAGGGGCATAGGCTTAGGTTTTTATACGATATTTTGATGTTAATATAGTTAGATTACGTACTTTAAGTGAGCTGAAGGTGAATTGAATGGGTATTAAAAAAGAGAGTAATATGAACGATTCGCACGTATATTTAATTGGCAGTGGTATTGCTGCTTTGGCCAGTGCGGTCTATTTAGAAAAAGAGACGGGTGTTTTAGGTAAAAATATTCATTTCTTAGAAAAAGACTCTATTTCTGGTGGTGCGTTAGATGGTGCTGGCGATGCTGAAAAAGGCTTTGTGGTGCGTGGTGGTCGAATGCATGAAAAACATTATGAGTGTTATTGGGAGCTACTTTCTCATATTCCATCCTTAGAAGACCCAACGGTTTCGGTACGAGATGAGTCCTATGATTTTAATGATCGATTTGTTTCAAATGCTCAGGCGAGATTATTAAAAGAAGGAAAGAAGGTCGATGTTTCTTCTTATGGTTTGTCTTTTAAACAGCAGGCTGAGTTGCTTAAGCTCACGTATGTGTCAGAAAAATCTCTGGGAAATAAGCGAATAGAGGACTGGTTTGACCAAGCATTTTTTGAAACCAATTTTTGGTATATATGGACCTCGATGTTTGCGTTTCAAAAATGGAGTAGTTTGGCAGAAATGAGACGTTATATGAAGCGTTTTATTCATCTTGTTTCAGGGTTAAATAGGTTGGGTGGCGTGATGCGTACCAAATATAATCAGTATGATTCGGTGGTCAGGCCCATGAAAAAATACCTTGAATCGAAGGGGGTTAAATTTGAAATGGGAAAAGAGGTCGTTGATATTGATTTTAATTTAGGAGTCGATAAAAAAACAGCTACGGTTCTCCACTTAAAAAATAAAAGTGAAATTGTACTCAAAGAGAGTGACTTTGTATTTATCACCAATGGTTCAATTACTGACAGTACTGATAATGGTAGTTGGAATACGCCTGCAAAATTAAAAGGGGTAGAGCAGTCGGGTGCTTGGAAGCTGTGGAAAAAAATTGCTCAAAAAGATCCTGCCTTTGGTAACCCCAGTCCATTTTGTGACCACATTGATCTGCAAAAATGGTATTCATTTACCGCTACACTCAAAGACAGCACGTTTCATGATTATATGGAAAATTTTTCAGGTAATGTGGATGGAACAGGTGGGTTAGTGACGTTGACGGATTCCAACTGGTTGATGTCGTTTGTGATTGCTCGGCAGCCGCATTTTCCCAACCAACCGGATGATGTGAAAATCTTTTGGGGCTATGGACTATACCCTGATAGAAAGGGGAACTACGTTGATAAAACTATGGCGGAATGTTCTGGCGCGGAGATGTTGGAAGAGCTGTATTACCATTTGAATATTCAAGAGATCATGAAACCTATTACGGAGGCTGGAAAGGTAAACTGTATCCCTGTTGCCATGCCTTTTATTGATAGTCTTTTTATGCCTAGAGAGCTGGGCGATCGACCGGAAGTGATTCCAAAAGGAGCGACAAACTTTGCTTTTTTAGGCCAGTTTGCCGAAGTACCAAAAGACTGTGTGTTTACCGTTGAATATTCGGTAAGAACGGCGCAAACTGCGGTGTATGGGTTATTTGAAATAGGCAAAAAAGTACACCCTGTGTATGACTCGATACACAACCCTAAATATTTACTTGAAGCGGTTAAGGCGATTAGTCGGTAGACTTATTTTTAATACAGAGGTACTCCAAAATGAAGGCCTATCGTATAGTGCTGTTTGTCTGAAGCTTTTGAGTAGCCAATTACGGGGCCATAATGAAAGTCAGTTGCTTCAAATAAGTAGCTGGCTTCAATATGAGAGGCTAAGTTTGATTCCCAGTCACCCTCATGATTGGCCCATTCAAGCCCCTGAGAAAAGGAAATAACTAAACGTTCTGTTGGGTGAATGGCGAGGGATAACATGGCGCCCACGTGATTTTCTGTGCTTAATATTGTTTCAATCCCAGCGCCAACTGAAATATATTGCTGAATTCCGTGGTCAGATAATTGGAATGGCAACACCATTTCGTACACAAAGACTAATTATTCGCCTCTAATAGGCTAATTCGGGTTTTGTAAGTTTGCTCGTAATCTTCTGGTGACTCATAGTCGAGCGTACTGTGCATTCTGTCATGGTTGTACCAGCCGATGTAATCTGC
>WFQP01000087.1 GCA_015487015.1 Thiomicrorhabdus sp. | reverse complement strand
ACTGTACACATCAAAGGCAAGGCTGGGGGTTAAAATCCATTTTTGCGTGATAAGTGCTTCGTATTCGGTGTCGAACCGAAAGCCAATATTGTCTGAATTTGCGAGCAGTACCGCATTGGTTTCAAAGAAGTAAGGAGCCAAGCCTTGTAAGCCAATCGCGCCCCATGTTTGGGTATTATCGGGGGTGGTGTCATAGGCCAACCCCATTTGCACGTCCCAAAAACGTTTGATTGGACGGCTGTAGAGCAGTTGGTTTTCAGATTCGATTTGTCCGTTTACATTTTCCCCTTCGGTTTTTAGATAGAGCTTGTTCCAATCTTTACCTACCCATGCGGTGGCATCCCAACTGGTTGGGTTGCCGTTTTCATTGTTGACTTCAAAGGTATCCATTAAAAAATAGGTGAGCAAGGGATCACGTTCCGCGCCTGCCTGTGCTTGTGATGCCACTAAGCTAAGGGCAATCAACGTGGTTTTAATGGTTTTGTTGACGGTTTTGTTTGTTGTTATGTGGTTCATGGCGGTTCTCCTAAAAATTAATCGCATTATCGAATGTGCACACGTCTAAACATGCCTATCATGTGATAGAGCAAGTGGCAGTGAAATGCCCAGTCGCCTTTTGCATCCATGGTGACGCGGTAGCTAATTTTAGAGCCGGGTTGCACCACAACCGTGTGTTTTCTAGGAATGTGATTTTCATCACCCGTTTCAAGATCGCTCCAAACCCCGTGCAAATGCATCGGATGATTCATCATAGTATCGTTAATAAAGGTAATGCGAATACGTTCACCATACTTAAACTCCAATGGTGGGGCGTCTTCATAGGGGATTCCATCAATCGACCACATATAGCGCTCCATATTGCCAGTTAAATGCAGCACAAGCTCTTTGGTGGGCTTGGGTTCATGGCGTGTGGGGTAAAGGTTTTTTAAATCGGCGTAGGTTAGCACCTTACGACCGTTATTTCTTAGCCCAACACCGGGGTCATCCAAACGATATTTTGGCGCTTTCGCACGCATATCAATTTGTGGCCCCTCTTTGCGCGGCACGTCTATTTGGGGCAGATTTGGATTCATGTTCATGGGAATATGAGCCGCATCTGGGTCGCTGTTCATTGACCCCATATTATGTGTGGCGTGATCCATATTTTTCATATCTTTCATGCCGCTCATTTTGTGACCTGCGTGAGAGGTCTCTTTTTTCATGTTCATACTGGAGTGCTCAGACGATTGATTGTCCATATTGTTCATGCCAGCCATATTATGTGTGGCGTGTTCCATGCCCATGTCTGTCATGGTTAAAATGGGGTAGGGATCCATTTCGGGTGCGCTGGCCAGTTGTGACGCATCTGAAGTTAGAGAGCCAATGGCATAACCTGAGCGGTCAATGGCTTGAGCAAAAATGGCATAGGGTTGTGCTTGGGTGTCTGGCTCGACAATGACATCGTAGGTTTCGGCCACACCAATTCGAAATTCATCGACTTTAACGGGTTGAATTAGATTACCATCGGCGGCCACAACGGTCATTTTTAACCCTGGAATACGAACATCAAAAAAGGTCATTGCAGACGCATTGATAAAGCGCAGGCGTACTTTTTTACCCGCATCCACCACGGCACGCCAATGGGCGTTGGGGGATAGACCATTCATTAAGTAGGTGTAGGTTGCACCTGAAATATCAGAAAGATCGCGATCAGACATGGGCATACTGTTCCACATTTTTCGGTCTTGCCACGCTTTTGAGAAGCCTTTTTCTTTGATTTCACTCCAAAAATCGCCAATGGTTCGTTGGTTAAAGTTGTAGTAATCGCCCATTTTTTTAAGATTGGCATAGAGTGCTTCAGGGTTTTCATCCGACCAGTCGGAGAGTTGAATCACGTAGTCGTGATCGGCTTCAACGGGTTCGGGTTTTTTGGGCAAAATAACAATGGCACCGTAAACCCCCGTTTGCTCTTGGTAGCCAGAATGGCTGTGATACCAGTAAGTTCCGCTTTGTTGCACGGTAAATTGGTAAACGTAGTTTTCTCCAGGTTTAATGCCATCAAAGCTTAAGCCTGGTACACCATCCATGTTGGCGGGTAAAATCAGGCCATGCCAATGAATGGAGGAGTCAATATTCAGTTCATTCTTAACGCGAAGCGTGACGGTATCCCCCTCTTGAAAGATTAGGGTAGGACCCGCAAGCGAGCCATTAATTAAGGTCGCGATACGGGGTTTACCCGTAATGTTTACCCGTTGCTCGGCAATGGTTAGGTCAAATTCAGTGCCGCTTAAAATGGGCTGTTTGGGAAGCCCAATGGCGTGAGAGATAAACTCATTTTTTGCCAATGCACTGGGTATATGGCTGGCTAAGGTTGCCGCAACGGTGCTCAGCGCCATGCCTTTTACAAATTGGCGGCGATTAAGGTTGTTTATCTGTGTGTGTTTGGGGGTTGAATGCGTCATGAGACCACTCCTACAGTTTAAATTTAATAAGGGTTGTTTTTAAACAAAGCGCTCGATGGGGTATTTTGAAAACGGAGGGTAAAATAATAGGTAGACAGCTTTCTTTTTTATACAAAGATGTCTCTATTAATATTTAAAGTCGTTTTAGTTGCCGAGTGCTTTATCGCTTCTGCTAGAAGCTAGGGTACTCTAGACGAGAGGAGGGGGTGTTTCGGGTTGGAATGAGATGACAGGAACAGGGACACTAAAGGCTGGAATTGTGTCGTTCACTTGTATTTCAGTACGGAAAGTATGTGGTTGTTTGGTATCAAATAGGTTGGTTGCATGGATTGAGTTGCAGACCAAATTGTGGCAAGCCTCTTCTCCATTAGAGCAACAATGAGTTGTAACTTGGCTATGTTCGGAGAGGCAACCAGAATGGGAAGATTCGACTTGATTGTTTGTAGCTTGATGCATGATTTGCATTTTAGTGATTTCAGCTTGATTAAATTGAGACATGTTTGTACTCGCCATTGCATTAAATGCAAAGCCTTGGAGTACAAAAATAACAATTAACAAGTGTTTTAACATGCAAAATCTCTTTAAAAAGGTTAGCTAGATTCAATAAGGTGATAATTCTTAAAAAAGAACCTACAATTTATTTATACTCCGATGAACATTATTTAGCAATGTTTTTTAAAATATAAATCGTAATAATGAACTTATGGTGGGCACTTGTATCTGGACTCCAGAGTTACAATTAGATGGTCGGTTAAAGTTTAAGGAAGCTTGGCGCTGGTTGCCAGGAGAACAATCATCTGGATATTCGGAAATTATTGAGATAGATGGGGTATAGGTATTTGTAGGGTTCGAGGTTTTTGATTTATCTCTAAATAAGAGGGGGGGGAGAAAAGTTCTAGGACGGGATAAAGGCATAAAAAAAGCCCATTCAAATGAATGGGCTTTTTACACCATTTTGAACCAAACTTAATTAAAAGGTAGGTTCAAAAAACGCAACTTAGATTAAGCTGAATAGTACAATTCAAACTCAATTGGGTGTGTGGTCGCACGTAATTGTGTAACGTGCTCCATTTTTAGCTTAATGTAAGAATCGATGGTTTCATCAGTAAATACACCGCCCGCGGTTAGGAAGTCACGATCTGCATTCAGTGCATCCAGCGCTTCTTCTAAAGAGGCACAAACTGTGTCATAAGTTGCTTCCTCTTCAGGTGAAAGATCATATAAATCTTTCTCAGAAGGCGCACCTGGATCAATTTTATTGATGATTCCGTCAAGACCAGCCATTAACGAAGCAGCGAATGCTAGGTATGGGTTAGCAGTAGGATCTGGGAAGCGTAGCTCAACACGACGTGAACGTTCTGATGGCGCGTAAGGAATACGAATAGACGCTGAACGGTTAGAACCTGAGTAAGCCAATAAGATAGGTGCTTCAAATCCTGGGACTAAACGCTTATAAGAGTTGGTTCCTGGGTTAGTGAAGGCGTTTAGAGCACGTGCGTGCTTCATTAGGCCACCAATGTACCATAAGGCTTCTTGAGAAAGGCCTGCATATACGTCACCTGCAAAGATGTTTTTACCGTCTTTAGCAAGAGATTGGTTGATGTGCATTCCGTTTCCGTTATCACCTACGATTGGCTTAGGCATAAACGTTGCTGTTTTACCCAGTGCATGTACGGTGTTGTGTACCGCGTATTTAAGAATTTGAACCTCATCCGCTTTAGCGGTTAGTGTGTTACCTGCAACGGCTAGTTCACACTGTCCTGCTGTGGCTACTTCGTGATGGTGTGCTTCTAACTTAAGTCCCATCGCTTCGGCCATTGCGCAGATATCGGCACGTACTTCGTGCAGTTGATCTACTGGAGGAACAGGGAAGTATCCGCCTTTAACACTTGGACGGTGACCTACGTTTCCATCCGCAAATACTTTTTCTGAGTTCCAAGACGCTTCATCAGCATCGATTTTAACAAAAGAACCAGACATGTCTGATCCCCAGCGAACGTCATCAAAAATGAAGAATTCAGGTTCTGGACCAAAGAATGCTGCATCTGCAATACCCGTTGATTTTAGGTAGGCTTCGGCTTTTTTAGCCACACCACGTGGATCTTTTTCATAAGATTCCATCGTTGAAGGGTCTACGATCATGCAACGAATAATGATGGTTGGATCGTTGGTGAACGGATCAAGAAAAAAACCATCGGTTTGTGGCATTAAAATCATATCGGAATTGTGAATGCCTTTCCAGCCCTCGATAGAAGAACCGTCAAATGTTTCACCGTCAGTGAAGAAGTCTTCATCAATGCTGGTTGCAGGGATAGTGACGTGTTGTTCTTTACCGTGCGTATCTGTAAAACGTAGGTCAGCCCACGTTACATCATTTTCCTTAATGATATCGAAAATAGCTTGAGACATCTTTCTTCCTTCTTTAGAACAGTATTTAAAAAATAAAAAATTATCCAGTTGATGTTAGCGGGAAACATGCCAAAAAGCGAATTTTTTTTTAAAATGATTTAACTGTTTGATTAGATGGAAAAACTTTATTTTTTGCATGCGTAAAAGGGGGATTAATACTAGGTGAGTATCGAGTGTTAATGGTGCAATAAATGAGTCAATTGGTGCAGAAGAGGTAAAAGGTAAAATTGTAATGTTTATGTCATATAAGTGTCACAATTAAGTTGTAAAATTCGCAAATTCGAAGGCTTACTGAGTTGGTAGTATTGTGGAAAAAAATATAGAGCAAAAGTTAGAGCGTGTCTTAACGGGTCCAAAATTTGACCGTCGGATTCGAATTCGAAATTTTAAAGATCGATTTGCGCGTTATGGCATTAGTTTTGGTGGTATCTCGGTTATTACAGCTGTTTTACTAATTATGTTTTTTTTGGTTTATGTGGTTGCGCCTCTGTTTACTTCGGCAACCGTAGAGAAGCATTCAACCTTTAATCTTCCTGGTTCTACTCAGGATGAAACACTTTATTATGGGATTGATGAGTATAAAGAGAGCGCGGTTCGTTTTACAGAAAGTGGGCAGTTAATTGGCTTTAATTTAAATAATGGCCATGTGATCACGGAAGAAAGTTTGCCTTTGAATGGTGCGAAAATCACTTCGTTTTCGATCGTGGATGAATCTCAAAATATGTTGGCTTTTGGTCTGTCGGATGGTGCGTTTTTAGTGGCGCAGTATGACTATAAAGTGACTTACCCGAATGATGTGAAAACCATCTTACCTGAAATTAAGTACCCTTTTGGTGAAGAGCCTGTTGAAATGGCCAATGGTGCTATCTCAAAAATAGCCCTTCGTTTAAGTGATGACAGCTTAGTGGTGGCTTATCAAGAGCAAGGATTAACTCAAATTCAGGTTAAAAGCTATACGGCCGAATCGTCGTTTTTAGATGACTCATTGATGCTGTCAGAAGAGGGTGAGGCGGAGTTTGAGCCTAAGGTTGATGTTGCGCATGTGTTGCTCGATGGCAGTATGCGTAACTTGTATTTGGTTTCAAAAAGTGGAGAGACGGATTATTACGATCTTTCTAATATTGAGTCTCCCGAGCTTATTCAACAAGTCAGTCTATTATCTCAAAATGATTCAATTTCAACCATTCGGTTTTTATTGGGAGACTACTCTTTAATGATTGGTACGGAACAAGGGTTTGTGTATCAATGGTTTCCTGTTCGTAACCAAGACAGTGTCTTTCAGTTACAAAAAATACGTCAATTTAAATCGTCAAATAGCCCTATTGCTATGATTGCCATTGAGCATGCGCGCAAAGGGTTTGCAACCATCGATCAAGCTGGACAGTTTGATCTGTTTCATTCAACCTCTGAAAGGCACTTAGATAGTTTTGAAGTAGATCCTAAGGGGCTTTCTTTTGTGTCTATTATGCCGAGAGCAAACGGTGTTTTATTGGAGACAAAATCAGGAAAGATTCTTACCTATAATGTTGAAAATGAATACGCAGATGTCTCTTTTAAAAGCTTGTGGGGCAAAGTTTGGTATGAAGGATATGAGGAGCCCAGCTATACTTGGCAGTCCTCCTCAGCAAGCTCTGACTTTGAACCTAAGCTTTCAATGATGCCATTAACGTTTGGTACGATTAAAGCGGCCATTTATTCGATGTTATTTGCAGTGCCTATTGCTATTTTAGCGGCCATTTATACCGCTTTCTTTATGGATACGAAAACGCGCCAATGGATTAAGCCTTCTGTTGAGTTAATTGAAGCGTTACCGACCGTTATTTTAGGGTTTTTGGCGGGTCTGTGGCTGGCACCAATGATGGAGGCGAACCTATCTGGTTTCTTTGCCATTCTGATTGTAGTGCCTGTAGGAATTCTACTATTTGGGTTTGGGTGGTCTAGACTGCCAAAATCTATTCGCTTATTGGTACCGGAAGGCAAGCGAACACTCTTAATGATCCCAGTGGTCTTTCTATTGGGCTACTTTGCCATGTCAATGGACAAGCCTCTGGAAAATACATTCTTTAATGGGGACATGAGACACTGGTTAACCTATTCAGCGGGTATTGATTTTGATCAGCGTAACGCGATGGTAATCGGGTTTGCGATGGGGTTTGCTTTGATTCCTACTATCTTTTCTGTGGCAGAAGATGCCCTTTATAACGTACCGCGTTATTTAATTAATGGTTCTTTGGCTTTAGGGGCTAGTAGTTGGCAAACGATGGTGGGTGTGGTTTTACCTACGGCCAGTCCGGGTATCTTTTCAGCGATTATGCTTGGCTTTGGTCGAGGCGTGGGTGAGACGATGATCGTATTGATGGCCTCTGGTAACACGCCATTAATGGATGTGAATATTTTTGAAGGAATGCGAACCCTGTCTGCTAACTTAGCGGTAGAGATGGCCGAGGCAGAGGTGTACAGTTCTCATTACCGTGTTTTATTCTTATCTGGTTTGGCGCTGTTTGTCTTTACCTTCTTCTTTAATACGTTAGCGGAAATTGTGCGTGAGCGCATGCGCCGTAAATACAGTTCACTTTAAGGAATAGTGCGATGAAAAGTTGGTTTAATAAAGGTGAGCATTGGATTTGGTTTAGTGCCTCTGCGGTAAGTATTAGCGTAGTCTTGGTATTTGGCTTATTGGCGATGATTGCTTATAAAGGCTTATTACATTTTTGGCCTCATAATGTGTATGACTACCAGGTCAGTCACTCAAATGGTCAAATAGAACAGGTGGTGGGCGAACTTCATGATACGAAACTTAAGCTTGTGGTGGATGAAGAGGATTCAACTATTGTTCATGAGGTTCCTGAGTACCTGATTAAAACAGGTAACCGAGATGTTTATGGTATTGACTTTAAGTGGATAAACTCAAGAGATCTTAACGAAGGTGCGACGACCGTAGCGGATAAAATAACCGTTATTGAACGTTATCAGTGGGGTAATGTTTATGGGTATTTGGAGTCGTTAACGGTTAATGGAGAGACCATTGCAACAGGCGAAGAGGTTGAGCCTGTTTTACAAGACTTAGCTGAGAAAGGAACGGCACTTCATGAAAAAATTCACCATATCGAAAAAACCGTTATGGGAGGGATTAACTATAAAATTGAAGCATTGCGTTTAGAACAGAAAAAGCTTGAATCAGAAGATGAATATGATGCGAAGACGGAAGCAGAATTTGAAACGAAAAGAGCCGCGTTGAATAAAGAGTTTGTTGAGCTTCAGGCGTCTATGCAAATATTACATGATAAAGCCGATTCGCTAGGAGAAGTGACGTTAACCATTGCTGGTAATCAAAAAATTACCGTTAAAATTAAGCAAGTAGTTCGTTTTTGGCAACCGAATAATATGTCTCTGCTATCAAAAGTAGGGTTTTTCTTTAGCTCGATTGGTAATTTCTTAACGGAAGACCCTCGTGAAGCTAATACAGAAGGGGGGGTGTTTCCAGCCATTGTTGGTACGGTGACGATGGTGCTATTAATGACAATTTTAGTTACTCCAATGGGGGTTCTAGCCGCTATTTATATGTCTGAATATGCCAAAGATGGTCCTGTTTTGAGGCTGGTTCGAATCTCTATTAATAACTTAGCAGGGGTTCCATCGATTGTATTCGGTATTTTTGGTTTAGGTTTCTTTGTTTATATTTTGGGAGGCTCCATAGATGATCTATTTTATGGGTATGCCGCACCCAGTCCTGTATTTGGAACGCCTGGATTATTATGGGCTTCGTTAACAATGGCTTTATTAACCTTGCCAGTGGTGATTGTTTCGACTCAGGAAGGGTTATCTCGAATTCCTCGCTCTTTGCGTGAAGGTGGGTTAGCATTGGGTGCAACGAAGCTTGAGACGATTACTCGCATTGTCTTGCCGATGGCGACACCAGCGATTATGACAGGGCTTATTTTAGCCATTGCACGTGCCGCGGGTGAGGTGGCTCCATTGATGTTAGTGGGTGTGGTTAAGTTAGCACCCGCATTGCCAATTGATTTTAATGCCCCATTTATACATTTAGAAAATAAGTTTATGCATTTAGGGTTCCATATTTATGATGTGGGTTTCCAAAGCCCAAATGTTGAGGCTTCTCAGCCATTAGTGTATGCAACCTCTTTGTTGCTTGTCGTGATTATTGTGTCGCTTAACTTGGGAGCGATTATGATTCGAAACCGCTTAAGAGAGCGTTATAAGTCACTTGGAAATTAATTAAAAGAATTTAAGGTTAAGGAATATTCATGTCAGGATTAACAAGTTTTTCAATGAACCGTACCTCAGATAAGTTGTCTTTAGAAAATGAAGAGATTGCTATTGAAGTAAAAGATTGGAATCTCTATTATGGTTCTAAACAGGCATTAAGTGGCGTTAATATGAAGTTGCCTAAAAATAGAGTTACGGCTTTTATCGGCCCTTCTGGTTGTGGTAAGTCAACTTTGTTGCGTTGCTTTAATCGAATGAACGATCTTATTGATTCGGTGAGTGTTGAAGGCAGCATCTTATTAGATAATGAAGACATGTACTTAAAAAGTATGGATGTGTCAGCTCTGCGTCGTCGAGTAGGTATGGTGTTTCAAAAACCAAATCCATTTCCCAAAAGTATTTTTGAAAATGTCTGTTATGGATTGAGACTGCAAAATATAAAAGATAAGCAGCTTTTAAAGGAAACGGTTGAATGGGCTTTGCGAGGCGCAAACCTTTGGGAAGAGGTTAAGGATCGTTTAGATGAAAATGCATTGAGTTTATCAGGAGGGCAGCAACAGCGTTTGTGTATTGCCCGTGCGATTGCAATTAAACCCGAGGTGTTGTTACTTGATGAGCCAACGTCGGCATTAGATCCGATCTCTACCTTGGCTGTAGAGGAGTTGATTTTTGAGTTGAAAAAAGAGTTTACGATTTTGATTGTCACTCACAATATGCAACAAGCAGCGCGTGTATCGGATTATACTGCGTTTATGTATATGGGGGATTTGGTCGAGTACACTGATACGGACTCTCTATTTACCAACCCTAAATTAAAGCAAACAGAAGACTATATTTCTGGACGTTACGGTTAATTTAGGTATTGATACTTGGACATTATTACCCGTATTATCAGCATGAAACAGGAAGCTTAAATATGCAAAAAAAAGAGTTTAGTTCACATATATCCAATCAATTAAATCGTAATTTAGAAGAGCTATTTAACCACATACTTGAAATGGGTGGTATGGTTGAAAATCAGCTTGATATGGCACTTTCAGCATTAGAAAATGCGGATGTAACGGTTGCTAAAGAAGTGATACGGTTTGATAAGATCATTAACCAAGCGGAAATGGAAATTGATCGATTGTGTATTCGTGTTTTAGCCCGCCAACAACCTACAGCATCGGATTTACGTTTGATTTTAGCGACCATTCGTATTGCGATTGATTTAGAACGAATGGGCGATGAAGTCTGTAAGTTGGCTAAACTGGTGATTAAGTTTCATAAGAATGAACTATGTGTCTGTGCAAATTATGCGGGCTATGCTGAGCTGGTTGATATTACCACTCGTTCTCGTGAAATGCTTAAGATCACGCTTAATGCCTTTGCTCGTGTTTCTGCAGAAGATGCGATGTCGATTTTAGACCAAGAAGAAGTTGTGGATCAGGTATATGCAAAAGCCTGTAAAGATGTGACAGAGCTTTTCAAAAAAAATCCTGAAAATGTAGAGTGCCTGTTAGAGGTTATGACGGCTTTACGAGCCAGTGAACGTTTATCGGACCATGCGTTAAATATTATGGAGAGTATTATTTATTTGGTTCAAGGTAAAGACGTCCGTAACATGGATCAAGAACGTTTAACCCAGTTTCTAGAAAAACTATAAGAGTGACTATTTATAATGTCTGTTGAGACAATCCTTATTGTAGAAGATGAAGCGGCTATACGTGATATGTTAAATTTTACGTTATCTGCGGCAGGTTATCAGGTTGTTGAGGCGCATAATGCCGAGCAGGCTTGGCAGAGTTTGAATGAACATATTCCCGCTTGTGTGTTATTAGATTGGATGCTTCCAGGTGTTTCTGGCGTAAGTTTGATTGAGCGAATTCGAAAACATGAGCGTTTTGCTTCTATGCCCATTATTCTGCTTACCGCAAGGGGAGAAGAAAATGATCAAGTTCAAGGGTTTGAAGCGGGGGCGGACGATTATGTTGTTAAGCCTTTTTCACCACGGGCATTGGTGGCTCGTTTAAAGGCTCTTTTAAGAAGAGAGCATTCTGATACTCATGCTTCGGAAACTTTGATTCAAGGAGACCTTAAATTAGACTTAGCCAGCTACCGTTTTACAGTAGCGGATGAGGAGGTTAAATTGGGGCCTACAGAATTTAGACTGATGCAGTTTTTTATGAGTCGCCCTAATCGTGTCTTTACACGCTTACAGCTTTTAGATCATGTCTGGGGTGAGCAGGTGGTGGTGGAAGACCGAACGGTCGATGTACATATTCGTCGTCTTAGAAAAATTTTAGAGCCTGTTCAACGTGCAGATGTGATTCAAACGGTTCGAGGTGCAGGGTATCGTTTTTTCATTAATTAAAAAATGCCTTAAAGGAGACGCCCGTGTCAAGGAGCTCAGTATCTAGAGCCATTTCTCGAGAGCTAATCTGGGTTGCTATTTCATTGGGAATCTTTCTATTTTTTGCTTGGTTAACGGGCTTTTGGGTTCTTACTTTATTCGCTTATATATTTTTTTATCTTATTCGCCAAATTTGGAGTTTTTATCAATTTGAAGCGTGCCTGCGTGAAGTACCTAATGTTGACTCGCCTCAAACAGGAATTTGGGAGGAATTATACTCTTTAGTTTCCCATAAACAGCGTGCCTTAAAAAAACGTGCGGATCTACAAAACAATAAATCTGAGCAGTTTCATGCCGCTTCTATGGCGCTTCCTATTGCGATTGTTTCATTAACTAAAAATCATAAAATTGAGTGGTTTAATAACGCGGCTCAAACCCTTTTATCTATTAAGCCGAGTGACACGGGTCGCAAGCTTGAAACATTAGTTCGTCAGCCCGAGTTTATTCAGTATCTAAAGCAAAAAGAACTTGAAAAACCACTGTTTTTAGAAGCCTTTATGGGGCAAACTCGAACCTATCGTTGTGAGATTTTTGATTATTATCACGGTCATCGGTTGTTAATGCTTGAAGATGTTCATGAACTTTATAATTTAGCCAAAATTCGTAAAGATTTTGTCGCGAATGCCTCGCATGAATTGCGAACACCACTCACTGTTGTGAATGGATACTTGGAAATGATGATTGATGTACCCGATCAAATTCCAATTTTTTGGAAAAAGCCTTTAGGACAAATGCACCATCAATCGTTACGAATGCAAGCCATTATTGAGGACTTATTAACGCTGTCTAAAATCGAATCGGACACATTGGTCAATGCGATAACAGTAGTAAAGGTGGATGAGGTGCTCAAAAATATAGAGGTGGATATTCGTTACCTATATTCTGAGGATTATGATATTCATTTTTTAATTGAAGAGGGCTTGACATTAAAGGGGGTTGAAGAGCCTCTGAAGAGTGTTTTTACCAATTTAATTTCAAATGCTTTTCGCTATACCCCAAAGGGAGGAAAAGTATCTGTTCGTTGGTATTCGGATGCTTCTGGTTTACACTTTGAAGTCGAGGATACCGGAATAGGCATATCTAAAGAACATTTAAGTCGTTTAACCGAGCGTTTTTATCGAGTAGATACTGCGAGATCGCGAGAGAGCGGAGGAACAGGGCTTGGTTTGGCGATTGTAAAGCATGTACTAGAAAAACACGATTCTGAATTAAAAATACAAAGCCAAATAGGAAAAGGCTCTATTTTTAGTTGTGATTTTTTATAACCTCTATTCGATATTTATTTTATGGAAAGCGTCACAAAGCTGTCATATTTGTGTCAAATGAATGTTACGAACCGTTGCTAGAATGAACGCCGTTATAGAGGAATTAGAAGTTCCTTAAAGGCTTTGAAATACATTCGGTTAAATGATTTTATTTATTGTGAGTATTTTAGAACGTTATTTGATTGTTCAATATTTATTTAAATTTGGAGTACAAGAGTGAAAAATTCTAAACTTGTTATGGCACTTGGACTTGCCGCTGCAACGATACTTGCGCCAACCTTGTCTAGTGCAAGCAGTACAGAGCTTAATGATTATCAAAAAGTACCAGGTGTTTCGGGTCATTTATCCTCAGTTGGTTCGGATACGCTTGCAAACTTAATGACCTTATGGGCAGAAGAGTTTAAGCGTGTTTATCCAAATGTTAACATTCAAATTCAAGCCGCAGGCTCTTCAACAGCTCCGCCAGCCTTGACAGAAGGTACATCTAGTATTGGTCCGATGAGTCGCAAAATGAAGTCAAAAGAGCTTTCAATGTTTGAGAAGAAATACGGTTATAAGCCAACGGCCATCGGTGTTGCAGTTGATGCATTGGCCGTTTATGTACATAAAGATAACCCAATTAAAGGGCTTACGATCCCTGAAGTGGATGCAATTTTCTCTTCAACGCGTAAATGTGGTGTAAAGCATGATATCGCAACATGGGGCGATGCAGGTGTCACAGGCTCTTTGGCTAATAAAACCATTCAACTTTATGGCCGTAACTCTGTTTCAGGTACGTATGGTTATTTTAAAAAGAAAGCTCTTTGTAAGGGAGATTTTAAATCGAGTGTTAATGAACAACCTGGTTCAGCCTCTGTGGTTCAATCTGTTTCAGCCTCTTTAAATGGTATTGGTTATTCTGGAATTGGTTATAAAACGGCGGGTGTTAAAATGCTGCCTCTTGCGAAAAAAGCAGGTAAAAAATATGTAGAAGTGAATAAAAAGACGGCACTTAATGGTAGCTATCCTTTATCACGTATTCTTTATGTTTACATTAACAAAGCACCCAATAAGCCATTAGACCCTGTTGTTAAAGAGTTTTTGACTTTGGTATTGTCTAAGCAAGGTCAGTCGGGTGTTGAAAAAGATGGTTATATTCCTTTACCAGCTAAAATTGCAGATAAGTATTTAAAGTTATTAGACTAATCTTTGATAGTCTCCTATAGGAATCTCTAATTTGATTAGTGAATCTTTAGCACACAAAAAGCCCCAGATTAACTGGGGCTTTTTGGTTTTTATCGACTGTATTTTTTCTTTATTATTCAGAGCTCACTTAACAGTTTTTAGGAGGAGTTACTGGGTTATTTTTCCAATGGTTTATGGCAGAACCACCAATCATAATGCTCGTAGCGTTCAGCATTTTCCTGCGCTCCTTTTTCTGTTGAAGCTGGGGGAACTATGACTCGGTCTCCAATTAATTCATTATTTGGCCAGCCAGCAGGAATAGCTCCTTGTTGATCTGATATTTGCAGTGCTTTAACGGAACGAATAATTTCATCAATGTTTCTTCCTATCTCTTGAGGGTAGTACATGATGAGTCGTACTTTAGAATTAGGGTCAATAATAAAGACAGCACGAACGGTATTGCTGCCTTTGTCAGGGTGCAGCATGCCTAATTGAGAGGCGATGGCATCATTGGCTGCAATGATTGGAAATTCAATATCTACATTCAATTCTGATTTAATCCATTGAACCCATTTGATGTGTGCAAAGACTTGGTCAATCGACATACCAATGAGTTGACAATCAAGTTCTTTAAAAGCTTGATATCTTTTTTGGAAGGCAACAAATTCAGTGGTACAAACGGGTGTAAAGTCAGCTGGATGGCTGAATAAAACACACCATTTTCCATGGATATCTTCAGGTAAGTTTAGTATGCCATGGGTAGTTTGAACTGTTAGACTTGGAAAATCATCTCCAAGGAGTGGTATGCTCGGGGTTGTATCGTTCATGGTCTTATCCTCTTAGGGGTGCATTAAAGTCTATATTAGAAAATATTTTTTTAATCTAAATTTGCCGTTAAATAAGCATTTTATAATATCTTATTATCCTTACCAAATTGCAGGAGACTATGAATTTACTATGGCATGATTCGTAAGTAAAGGTTATTTTTTGAGAGGACAGGAGTGTTTTAAGCATTATTATGCTGTTATATTCAATATACGTGAAAGGCAGTATACTTCAGGGAGGTATTTGCTGGCTTAGAGAGTAATTTTTTGTTAGAAAAAGGATTGTATTGTGTTAGATAAGGTGTGTGTAAAACGTAGGTATATCACAAGTGTAATAGGGGTTGCTTGTTATTTTGTGAGTGGAATGGCTTTGGCATCTCAACAGGCTGCTTTTGCGATGCCTGATAAGTATAGTGCGAAGGTTACAAAGAGTGTTTTAACCTCTGGTGGCAATGCGGTAGATGCCGCCGTTGCCGCAGGGTTTGTGTTAGCCGTTACCTACCCAGAAGCGGGCAATATTGGGGGTGGAGGATTTATGACCTTATTTAATGCCTCCGCTGAAAACACTCGTGATCGAGCCTTGTTTTTAGATTATCGAGAAAAAGCACCGAAAGCTGCATTTAAAACATTGTACCTAGATAAAAACAGGGATGTTATTCCGTACCGCTCTTTAGTGGGCTATCAAGCCTCAGGTGTTCCAGGAACGGTAAAGGGTCTCTGGATGGCACATCAACGGTTTGGTAGCATGCCTTGGTCTGATTTGTTGCAGCCTGCCATTCAATATGCCGAGCAGGGGTTTTTGGTATCAGAATCGTTAGATAGAACTGCAAAGTGGTATCAAAAATGGATTGCAGGAAAATCAAAGACCCCTTTAAATTTTTTAGATTATTTTTCAGATTTACAAAAGGGAACGTTATTTAAACAACCTGAGCTGGCGAGAACATTACAACGTATTGCTAAAGAGGGGGGGGAAGAATTTTATCAGGGCGAAACGGCACGTTTACTGGTTAAAGAGATGCAGCGTTATGATGGTTTGATTACATTGAAAGATTTGCAAGCCTATCAAGCCGTTTGGCGCAAACCTGTTGTGGGTTACTGGCAGGGACGACAAATTATTTCTGCCCCCCCTCCTAGTTCAGGTGGGGTTGCGATTATTCAGCTTTTAAAAATGAAAGCATTATTGCAACCAAAACTGGATAGGGCGTTACAAGAAGGGAAAAAAGAGGGGCTTTCAGAGCAAGTGATTAAAACTCATTTTTATGCCGAGCTTGAAAAGCGTGTGTATGCCGATAGAGCCTTTTATTTAGGCGACCCTGATTTTGTAGACGTGCCTGTAAAAGAATTGATTTCAAATTCGTATTTAAGCAAGCGTACGCAAACTGTTTTGTTGGATGCAATTTCGGAGAGCGAAAAAATAAAATATGGCAAGATTGAGACACCTGAAACCACTCATTTTTCAATTATGGACAGTCAAGGAAATGCGGTTTCAAATACTTATACTTTAAACATGCCATTTGGCAGTGGAGTGGTGGTCAGAGGAGCTGGTTTTTTAATGAATAATGAAATGGATGACTTTAGTACCAAACCAGGAGTGGCCAATATTTTTGGAGTTGTGGGGGGTAAAGCGAATGAAATAGTGCCTGAAAAAAGAATGTTGTCTTCGATGTCACCTACGATTATTTTAAAGGATGGCAAAGTTGAAATGGTAGTGGGCACCCCAGGTGGGTCAACGATTATCACGTCTGTTTTTCAAACGGTTGTAAATGTCATTGAAGAAGGTATGACGGCGCAAGAGGCGGTGGATGCCACGCGAGTGCATCACCAGCTCTTGCCTAAAGATCAAATTTCTTATAACCCTGAACTATCGGATGATACAAAAACTGCGTTGCAGCTAATGGGCTATCAGCTTAAGAAAAATAGTTATATGGGGGATGTTCAGGTAGTTGTTCAGCAGAGGGGGGGGATTTCAGCCGCATCGGATAAACGAGGACGTGGGGTTTCAGAGGTATTTAAAGTACAGATTAAGGATGCCCTGAATTAAACGGAGTTTTTATTGAGTAATTCAATTATTTAGGGTCTGTAAATAAATAGGGTTGTAATAGGTGAATATTTATACCGTTTAAACTGTAAAAGTTACGACTTAATCTGACACTGCTCTTGAAAAAGAGCGAGTTTCTCGTTTTGATATGAAGGTGTTCAATCATCAATCAAAACGAAGGAAACTCACAATGATTAATAGTAATCAAAAAATCATTAAACACAAAGTCGGATTGTT
>WFQP01000086.1 GCA_015487015.1 Thiomicrorhabdus sp. | reverse complement strand
ATCACCAATACGTTGGAAACCAAACATGGAGTAGTAGATATAAAAAGGAATCATGCTTACGCCATAGTTTGCGTAAGCGGTTGAAGCGGCCACCCAGTTAGCCATTGCACCCGCTTCGTTAATTCCTTCTTCAAAAACTTGACCGTGTGACAATTCTTTGTACCACATCAACTGGTCGTTATCCATTGGCTCGTACAACTGACCCGCTGGATCATAAATACCCACTTGACGGAATAAGCCTTCCATACCAAAGGTACGCGCTTCATCTGGAATAATAGGAACAACACGAGGGCCTAATACTTTATCTCGCAATAAAATAGAGATAATGCGAACAAACGCCATAGTAGTGGACATTTCACGCTCACCCGTTCCATCAGTTAGCATTTTGAATACCGATAAATCAGGAACCGGTAGAGGTTCTGACTTATCTGAGCGTTCTGGCAATGAACCACCTAAGGCTTCACGACGCTCTTTCATGTATTTCATGGCCTCTGAATTTTCATCTGGCACATAAAATGGAACTTGTTTTTCTAAATCGTCATCAGAAAATGGAATGGCAAAACGATCACGGAAGTACTTAAGCCCATCATTATCCAATTTCTTTTGTTGATGCGCATTGTTTGCCGACTCACCATACGGCCCCATGCCGTAGCCTTTTACCGTTTTGGCTAAGATAACGGAAGGTTGACCTTTAATCTCTTCTGCACGTTTGTAAGCGTTATAGACTTTACGCGGCGAATGACCACCACGGGTGAGTTTAAAAATTTCATCGTCACTCATGTCCGCAACCAATGCGGCGGTTTCTGGGTATTTACCAAAGAAGTGCTCTCTTACAAACGCACCGTCTTTGGCTTTATAGCCTTGGTATTCACCATCAACCACTTCACCCATACGCTCAACCAACTTACCAGAGGTGTCTTTTTGCAGCAATCTGTCCCAACCGCTTCCCCAAATCACTTTGGTCACCGCCCAGCCAGCGCCTCTAAATACGCCTTCTAACTCTTGGATAATGCTATCGTTTCCGCGAACAGGACCATCCAAACGTTGTAGGTTACAGTTAATCACAAACACTAGATTATCTAATTTTTCGCGCTTGGCTAACTGCAATGCACCACGTGATTCTGGCTCATCCATCTCACCATCACCTAAAAACGCCCAGACCTTACGACCTGAAGTTTTGGCCAAACCACGTGCTTCCATGTACTTCATAAAACGCGCTTGATAAATCGCCATTAAAGGCCCAAGCCCCATCGAGACAGTTGGAAACTGCCAATAATCACTCATTAACCAAGGATGTGGGTAAGACGACAAACCATTGCCACCCACTTCTTGACGATAATTTCTTAACTGCTCTTCCGTTAAGCGGCCTTCCATAAAAGAGCGCGCATACATACCTGGTGCGGTATGCCCTTGAAAGAAAATCAAATCTGCACCTTTCTCGTGCTTAGGCCCTTTAAAGAAGTGGTTCATCCCCACTTCATATAAGGTACAACTTGATGCATACGAAGCAATGTGTCCACCGACGCTGGTGTTTTTATTGGCACCCGAAACAATCGCCATCGCGTTCCAACGCAAAATGGCACGCACTTTCATCTCAAGATCTTCGTTGCCCGGATAATTAACTTGCTGTTCTTCCGAAATAGTATTGATATACGGCGTATTGGCCGAATAAGGCATATCAATACCATGTACGCGCGCTTTTTCAATTAGCGTGGCAATAAGATGTTGTGCCTTCTCGCTTCCTTCAAAGGAAACAACGGCTTCTAAAGCGTCAATCCACTCTTGTGTTTCTTGTGGATCTTGGTCGATAAACTGTTCGCTCATTTTAAAGAGTACCTCATGGGTTGAATCAATTTTATATGTTGGATACACCCTTTACGTATTGGTAATGCGTAAAGGCATTTCAGTATGCATAGGTCTTATTAAGACCCCCAACAAGTCTTTGTTTTTTGGTGCGCGGAAGGTAAAGCCACCGCAAGGAAAGAGACACATTAACAATAAGCATCAGGCGCATCTTACCCGCCAAAAAGGCAAATAAAGTGATGGAATGATAACATTTTTTTATCCCAAATTCTGTTAAAGCCTCTCACAATTGTGAAGGCTCACAGAGAGGAAAACAGTAAGTTATTGAATTTTTAGGAAAACTAAAACAAGTCAACGTAATGCCAATTCCTTTTCTACTCTATTTTTTTAACCTCTTCCTGATGTAAATATTTATGCAGCCAAAACTTTTCAAGCGTCACCTCTAGCTCCGTTAATGCCTGCTGGTAAACTGATTGCTTAAAATTAATAACCTCTTGCACTGGACGCCAGTAATCTACCCACACCCAATCCTCAAACTCTGGTTTATCATGACTATTCAAGTTAATACAGTCATACTCACCTTCCAAGCCCAACATAAACCAAATTTGCTTCTGTCCAATACACAGCGGGCGACTATGGTGGCGAACTAAATGCTTTGGTAGATCGTAGCTAATCCACCCATCTGTTCGCCCCAAAACCCGAACATCCGAGGGGTCTAATCCAACCTCCTCTTTTAGCTCTCTAAAAAGTGCCTGTTGCGGGGTCTCATTCTCACGAATCCCCCCCTGAGGAAACTGCCAAGCATCTTGATGAATACGTTTCCCCCAAAACAACTTTCCCGCTTTATTGACAATAATAATGCCAACATTAAACCTATAACCATCTACATCGATCATGGGAACCTTAATTCATTTAATTTTTATGGGTACATAGTGCCTAATAATGACCTGTTTTTCAATCCATAATTGAATAAATCTACGCAAATCAACTTGTCGTAACCCCCTCTTTGGTTTAGCATTAGGAAAATTTTATAAATGGACTCCTAAACTTATGGCGCTTGCAATCTTTGACCTAGACAACACACTTATCGCCAACGACAGTGATTTCTTATGGGGTGAGTTTTTAGTTAATAATGGCTACGTTAATGCCGATGAATTCGCTCAAAAAAACGCTCAGTTTTATCAAGATTACCAACAGGGCTGCTTAGACATTACCGCCTATCAACGATTTGCATTAAAACCCCTAAGTGAACAAACCCTAGAAACCCTTGCGCAGTGGCACCAGCAGTTTATGCAACAGTACATTGAACCTATTTTACTGCCCAAAGCACAAGCACTGGTTGACCAACATAGAGAGCAAGGCGACCGGTTGCTCATCATTACCGCCACCAACACCTTTATTACACGCCCAATTGGCCTGCAATATGGTATTACAGAACTGTTGGGTACCGAGGGTGAGATCAAAAACGGACGTTATACCGGAGAAGTAGCAGGGGTTCCCACCTTTCAAGAGGGTAAAGTCACCCGACTGAATGAGTGGTTACTGCAAGAAAATGAAACCCTAGAAGGCAGCTTTTTTTACTCCGACTCCCACAATGATCTGCCGCTATTAAAACTGGTCGATCATCCAGTGGTGGTCGATGGCGATGACACGCTGATTAAATTTGCAACCCAACAACAGTGGCCAATCATAAGCCTAAGGCCTGAATAATTACAAAAAAAAGGGGGGAGAAAAATTTTATATAATTTTTCTCCCCCCTCTCTTTTTTAACTTAAATTTAACCTAAAACAAACAAGGCAACCAAGCGTTACAACTCCATCTCTTCTTTAATTTGAACAACCCATTCACTAATACGCGTTTCTGTGAGTTCTGGCTGTTGATCTTCATCAATTCCAAGCCCTACAAAAAATTCTTCGTCTTCCGTAACAGCTTTAGACTCATCAAATTCAAAACCTTCTGTCGAAGTATAACCTACTGGAGTTGCACCATTTTCTACCGCAATATCATGCATAAAGCCCACGGCATCTAAAAAATATTCAGAATAGTCCGCTTGATCGCCCAACCCAAAACATGCCACGGTTTTACCCGTAAAATCGATGGTTTTAAAATCTTCCCAAAAATCATCCCAACTGCTTTGCAGCTCACCGTAATACCACGTAGGTTGGCCTAAGATAATTTTGTCGTATTTTGCAAAATCGTCAACGCTGGCGGTTGCAATATCATGTACTTCTACAAGATCAGCTCCAATTTCATCTTTAATCAAATCGGCGACACGTTCTGTATTACCCGTATCGGTTCCATAAAATAGGCCAACTTTACTCATGCTTACATCCTCTACGTATCTAATTTGCATATTTATATTACCCAAACCACTTAGAATTTGGGGCTTACTGCTGTTACAATAAATTCTGAACGCTTAATTGGATTTAAGCAACCTGTATAAATTACGTAACACGCTAATCTTGTATGAAAAATTCACAACCTATTGACTGCTTTAAATGCCGCCATTTTTTTATTACTTGGGACAGCAATAACCCAAGAGGGTGCAAGGCCTTTGGTTTTAAGACTACTCAACTGCCGAGCGCTGTGGTGCTTGAAACCTCTGGCGAGCCTTGCTTAAAGTTTAGCCCTAAGTCCACATCAAACAACCCAAACTCTGGCTCAAACAGTGGAAATGGCTGGATCGCTTAAGAGAAGCTCTGATTTAGACTCAGCTCTCTTTTGACACCAGCAATCGCTCTAATGCTGTCCATAAAAAATACGGGCCGGGATCGGTTTTTCGCCCTGGAGCAATATCACAGTGCCCAACCACATCATGCGCCTGTAAACTTGGGTACGCTTGCCACAGTGCTTTAATCACCCCTGCCAAACTATGGTATTGACTGGCGGTGTAGCAGGT
>WFQP01000085.1 GCA_015487015.1 Thiomicrorhabdus sp. | reverse complement strand
GTGCCTAATGATAAATTATTAAAAGTACTGGGCAAAGATTTTGTCTTGGCTAAGGCGTTTGATTACGCCAATGAAGTACTTCATGGCGGTGTTCAGGGGATTTCTGAATTGGTTACACGCCCAGGTATTATCAATGTGGATTTTGAAGATTTACGTACCGTTATGGGTGAGCGTGGTATGGCCATGATGGGTGTAGGTTATGCAACGGGCGATGAACGTGCGTTAAAGGCAACGCAAAAAGCGATCGCAAATCCGTTACTTGAAGATATTTCAATCTCGGGTGCAAGAGGATTATTGGTTAACATTACCAGTGGTTTAGACTTTACCTTAGGTGAGTTTAACGAAGTTGGAGATGCGATTGATTTAGTGGCTGCTCCAGATGCACGCGTCATTATTGGAACCTCTATTGATGAGAGCATGAATGACGAAATTCGTGTAACGGTTGTGGCTACGGGTTTGAATCATATTGAGAAGCCAGAATTGGTTAAACCAAATTTACAGGGTGTTCAAGCCAATAAAGCAGAGCAGGTTGCTGAAGCGGAGCCTAAAATGACGATTGCACCTGAGCCAGCACCCACAATGCAAGCACAGGTACAACCTAAGAGCGTTGAAATGCAACAGCCTGAGTTAGGATTGAATGACACGGAAGTTGTTCGAAAGACAACCGTTAACGGTGCGGACAGTGTTTCAAGTATGTCTAATTCAAGTTATTTAGATATTCCTGCTTTTTTGCGTCGTCAAGCGGATTAGTGTATGACGAGGTTTGATATGAATATTTTGGGTAAGCGATTGAAATTTAATAATTTTTTATAAAGGTTTCAATGGCCAGAGAATTAACAAAAGCCCCTAAGCCCACCCATTTAAAGATAAATAAATGGCGTGGGCTTTTTCTGTTTATTTTAGTGCTATTTATTATAGGCAGTTTGGTGGCCATCTCTAAGGTGGAGCATCAGGTTCGAATATTAGAGTCTCAGTATTACCAGTCTTTAAAACTTGCTTTAAAAGCCAATGAAGAGTGGGGTCGATTACGCTT
This sequence comes from Thiomicrorhabdus sp., assembly GCA_015487015.1. Lineage (GTDB taxonomy): Bacteria > Pseudomonadota > Gammaproteobacteria > Thiomicrospirales > Thiomicrospiraceae > Thiomicrorhabdus. Next base: position 14,898 of record WFQP01000085.1, on the reverse strand, counting down.
GGAGAAGGAGCATTTAACCGCACCCGCACGTGTAGAGCATATCGCTAAAACTGAGTTGAATATGACGTTGGATAAATCAAATTATCAAACTATTTATTTGATGCCCGTTTTGCGTGAAGAAAACCGTGTGTTGGAGCAGCAAGGTGAGTGACGAAAAGAGTGGTGGCCAGAGTCATCACGATAAGGTAACGCCTCGTTGGTTTAGGCGAGATAATATTGTCTTTTGGCTGATTGTGCTGGGCTTTGTTGGCATTGTTGTGCAGGCCTTTACGGTTCAGATTTTAAAAACTGAGTTTTTACAAAATGAAGCCGATAAACGTCAAAGTCGAACCATTGAAATTCCTGCGTACCGAGGGGATATTTACGATCGTCACGGTACCTTATTAGCGCTGAGCACTCCAATGGCTTCGTTATGGGTGGATCCGAAAGTGGTGGTCTCTCATGAGCAAAAGTATCAAACATTTTTACAACTGCTTAATCTTTCAGACAGTCAATTAAATCAACTGATTGTACGCCACCGTCATAAACGTTTGAGCTTTATTCAGCAGGTGGTGGATGAGGCGTTAGTGGATCAAATTGCAGCGCTGGATTTACCAGGTATTTATGTTAAGTATGTTGAGCTGTCTTTTGAAAATGGTGGCAAAACCATTCAGGTGAGTAAGTTGTACCCCTCTATTTGGGTGGATAAGCGCTTAATTAATCGTTATCGCTATACCTATGCAAAGCTGGCAAAAGTATTAGACAAAAACACAGAGGACATTGCTAAAAAAGTACGCTCAAAATCGAAACGCCGCTTTATGTATTTACAACGTTCGATGGTGCCCGATCTGGCTGAAAAAATTGAGCAGTTAAAATTAACCGGTATTTACATTCAGGATGAGTACAAACGGTATTACCCAGCAGGAGAGAGCAGTGCGCAACTTGTTGGGTTTACCAATATTGACGACCAAGGTCAAGAAGGCTTGGAGCTGGCCTATGACGAGTGGCTAACGGGAACGGCGGGTAAAAAGCAGGTCATCAAAGACCGTTCGGGGCGAGTCATTGATTTTGTCAAAGATATTCGTGCTTCAGAACCTGGCAAGCCGATTACCTTAAGTATTGATCAAAATATTCAGTATGTCGCGTACCGAGCACTTAAAAAGGTCATGATTGAGCATGCGGCACTGTCCGCCAGTTCAGTCATCTTGGATGCCAAAACAGGAGAGATTTTATCTTTGGTGAGCTTGCCCGGTTACAATCCAAATGATTTGAAGCAACGAACTGGGAGAGCGATTCGTAACCGCGTGGTAACCGATTTAATTGAACCCGGTTCAACCGTTAAGCCTTTTGTGGTGGCCAAAGCGCTGGATGAAGGGTTGATTACCGAAGACACTGAAATCAATACCAGTCCGGGGTCGATTCGTATTCAGGGGAATCGAATTACCGACAGCCGTAACCACGGCGTGTTAACGCCTTTAGAGGTGGTCAAAAAATCGAGTAATGTCGGAGCCTCTAAAATTGCAATGCTGCTTACCCCTCAACAGCAGCATGATTTTTGGTACGACATTGGGTTTGGCCGAGACAGCGGTGTTTTTTTACCGGGGGAAAACAGTGGTTACTTAAAGCCTGCGTCTCGTTGGCATGATATTGATCAGGCATCGGCTTCGTTTGGTTATGGCTTTAGCACCAATTTATTGAATTTAGCGCACTCGTATTTACTGTTTTCAAACCAAGGGAAAATGGTGCCTCTGAGTATCATTAAATTGGATGAAGTGCCAGAAGGGGAGCGGTTGATTAAACCTGAAGTGGCAGAATCGGTACTGCATATGATGGAAACGGTTGTCTCACGAGAGGGTACAGCTGTTCAAGCTGCGATCCCTGGTTATCGTGTAGCGGGTAAAACTGGCACAGTGCATAAAACCAAACAGGGCGGCTATGAAGAGAATACCTATTTAGCCTTGTTTGCAGGCATTGTGCCCGTTTCAAACCCCGATTTAATTATGGTGGTGGTGGTCAATGAACCCAGTCGCGGTGTGTATTATGGCGGTAAGGTGGCTGCACCCGTGTTTAAAGAGGTGATGGAGGAGGCGTTGCGTTTGCGTCGTATTCCGCCCGACCAAATGATTGACATGCCAAAGGATAAGGTCTCATGAAAACGATTGCACAAGTGATGATGTTTTTAGAGCTGGATCCAGTGGGGGGGGAAAAATCTCAATACCCTATACGGGCGTTAAGTCTCGATTCGCGTTGCATTCAATCGCAAGACGGTTTTATTGCATTACAGGGCGAATCTTCTCATGGCTTAGATTTTTTAGAGAGTGTGCTTGCGCAATTTGCCGAGCAACCTGCACTGATTTTGATGGATAAAGCGCCAAGTACTGCGCAACAAACAAAATTAAGAGCGCACCCGTGGATCGTGTGGCGAGTGGTGGAGGGGTTAAAGGGGCGTTTAGCTACATTGGCAAGTTGGTTTTATGACCACCCCAGTCGCCATATTAAGGTGGTGGGCATTACGGGTACCAATGGTAAAACCTCCACCGCTTTTTACACCGCGCAACTGTTAACAGGGCTAGGGCATACTACCGCGTTAATGGGGACCTTAGGAAACGGAATTTTTAAGCAAGGTCACGTTGATACTTTGGCGAGTACCCTGAATACCACGTCCGATGTGGTGACGATACAGCGGTTATTGGCGAGTTTTGTGGCGCAAGGTGCCGATTATGTGGTGATGGAAGTTTCCTCTCATGCCTTAGTTTTAGGACGTGTGGCGGGTGTGGAATTTGAGGTGGTGGCCTTGACACAAGTTACACGAGATCATCTTGATTTTCATGGTTCTCTTGAATTGTATCAACAAGCGAAACAAACGTTGTTTACGGACTATCCAGCTCGAATTAAAGTCGTAAATGCCAACGATTCGGTGGGGCAGGCGGTGATACAACAGCTGGCATCCAAAAAGCATTGTGATGCTCTTTGGCGTTATGCGATAAGAACCAATACGGTTCAGAATAGTTCGAATAAACTGTCGGTGGTTGCACCTGAATTGTTATGCGTTGCGTTGAGCTTAACGCCCAAGGGAATATCGTTATCATTGAAGTTTTTAGCGTTAAAAGAGGGGGGGGGGAAAGTTCAAGCCTCGATTTTTGTTCCACTTTTAGGTGCGTTTAATGCTGAAAATATATTGTGTGCCTTATCCATTATTGTTGCCAGTCACAGTGAGCATGATCAGACTGAAACGTGGAACAAGATTAAAGTATGGCTTCCTCAATTGCATGCGGTAGAGGGACGAATGCAGCTGATTGAGCTCCCCGATTCTTGCCCAAGAGTTATCGTGGACTTTGCACATACCCCCGATGCATTACAACAGGTGTTGGTGGCCGCAAAAGCGCATCTTGCTTCTTCAATAGGGGGCAAATTATGGGTGATTTTTGGTTGTGGCGGAGATCGAGATCAGGGGAAGCGCTCTTTAATGGCACAGGTTGCGGAGTGGTTAGCCGATCAAGTGATGGTGACCAGTGACAACCCCAGATGGGAAGCGCCAGAGAAAATTATTGCGCAAATCATGCAGGGGTTTAAGAGAGTAGATAATGTGTTGGTGGAGCAGGATCGTAGCCAAGCCATTCAGCAAGTACTTACGTTTGCGGAACCACAAGATGTGGTATTGATTGCTGGAAAAGGGCATGAAGCGTATCAAGATATTCGAGGGATAAAAGAGCCTTTTCAGGATCAACAGGTTGTTTTAGATTGGATGCATACCGTTGGGAAAGCGCATCAAACGAATGGTTTAGGAGAAAATTAAAATGGAGAATCAGTATGAATTTCCTGAGAAGTGGTTGAGCTATATTCAATCTCAAATTGATGGTTTAGATGAAGGGGTGAAGAGAGAGGTGGAAGAACAGATGGCATTGAACACTCAAAATTCAGCCAATTTTTCATGGGCATTAAAGGATTTGCAGCGGGCGGTAGAAGGTGAGTTTATTGGTGCATTGGATCATGATCAACGCGTCTGTTTTAGCAGTGTCAGTACCGATACCCGAACCTTAAAGCCTGGTGCGCTTTACATTGCGATTAAAGGAGAACGGTTTGATGGGCATGACTTTATCGCGCAAGCCATTCAACAAGGTGCGGTGGCGGTATTGGTTTCTGAGGTTGTGAAATCCATTGTTCCAGCTATTTTAGTGGATGACACCACGTTGGCTCTGGGGCGATTTGCCAAGTGGCATCGCCAACAAATGCCCGTTAAAAAACTCATTGCCGTGACGGGCAGTAACGGGAAAACCACCACCAAAAGCTTGCTGCTTAATATTTTTCAAAAAGTAGGTCGCACGCTGGCCACCGAAGGCAACCTCAATAATAATTTAGGTGTTCCTCGTACGTTGTTAAATTTAAGACCAGAGCATGAGTTTGCCATTATTGAAATGGGCGCCAACCATCGTCATGAAATTGCCTATTTAACCCAACTTGCCGAGCCAGATATTGCCTTAATTACCAATGCCGGTGATGCACACTTAGAGGGGTTTGGCTCCTTACAAGGCATTGTGGAGGCTAAGGGTGAAATTTTTCAAGGGTTAAATAAACATGCTATAAAAAAGGGTGGCGTTGCGGTCATCAATGCTGATTCAAACGGGTATTTAGACTGGGTACAAATGATTAAAACCTTAGGGGTGGTTAAAGTTGTGCGCTTTGGTGAAAGTGATAAAGCTGACATCATTATTTCAAACCTCAGTACCACGGATCATGGCATTCAGTTTAATTTAACTATTTACGGTGTTTCATACAAGGTGACAATGCCAGTATTAGGTGCCCACAATGCCCACAATGCTGCCGCTTGTGTCGCCATCTCATTAAGTGCAGGGCTTAGTTGGTGTGAAATTCTACCCGGTTTAAACTCTTTTACAGGCGTAGCAGGTCGATTACAACCGCAAGCCATTTCCACCGGGTGGTTGATTGATGACAGCTACAATGCCAATCCAACTTCGGTGAAAGCGGGCATACACACGTTGGTGAATTTAGCTGGGCAGTCCATTTTGTGTTTAGGTGCAATGGCCGAATTAGGTGAGGGGGCTAATGAGGCACATCAAGAGGCCGCATGTTATGCCAAGCAACAAGGGGTGAACTGGCTATTTGTGTATGGAGAGGCGACTCAAAACATGCCCAAAGCGTTTGGTGAACAGGCCTTTTATTTTGAATCACATCAGCAATTGGCCGAACAGGTTTCAAAGGTTCTCAAGGTTCATGCCCAATCCTCGGAAGCTGTCAATGTACTGGTTAAGGGCTCTCGCAGTGCCAATATGGAAAAAATTTCTCAATTATTATTGAGCCAGTTTGGGTGCGCCTAACTAAAAGGATTTCATTATGCTCGTTTATTTAACGGAATATTTACAGCAATACATTTCAGGCTTCGGGGTATTTAGCTACATTACCATGCGCGCCATTATGAGTGTGTTAACTGCTCTAGTTTTATCATTTTTGATTGGTCCAGCGATGATTCGTTGGCTCACCCGTTTAAGGGTGGGGCAAACCATTCGTCAAGACGGGCCTCAAACTCACTTAATTAAATCGGGTACACCTACGATGGGGGGTACGATGATTCTGTTTTCGGTCGCGATGGCGGTGGTGTTGTGGGGCGATTTAACCAATCACTATCTCTTAATTATTACGCTTACCATGCTGGGGTTTGGTGCCATTGGGTTTGTGGATGATTATCAAAAAGTAGTTTATAAAGACCCTGAGGGGATGCGTTCACGTACTAAGTTTTTGCTGCAATCCATTGTGGGTCTTATTACCGCCTATGCGCTGTTTTCGATGGCCACCGTTCCCGAAGAGACGCAGTTATTAATTCCTTATATGAAAGACACAGTCATTTATTTAGGGGCGTGGAGCATTGTTTTGAGTTACTTTGTGATTGTGGGGACTTCCAATGCAGTGAATCTAACCGATGGCTTGGATGGATTAGCGATTATGCCAACGGTGATGATTGCTGGTGCCTTAGGGGTGTTTGCCTACCTTTCTGGGCATGTCTATTTTTCAGACTACTTAAATATTCCTTACATACCGGGCGTGGGAGAAGTCACCATTGTGGCGGGTGCACTGGTAGGAGCTGGCCTAGGCTTTTTATGGTTTAACGCACACCCCGCTCAAGTGTTTATGGGTGATGTAGGCTCATTAGCGATTGGGGCTACTTTGGGCACGATGGCGATTGCGGTTAAACAAGAGTTGGTACTGGTGATTATGGGGGGGATTTTTGTGGCTGAAACCTTGTCGGTTATCTTACAGGTGGGCTCTTATAAATTACGCAAAAAACGCATTTTTTTAATGGCACCGTTGCACCATCATTTTGAACAAAAAGGCTGGCATGAGTCGCAAGTCATTGTACGTTTTTGGGTCATTACCATTATTTTAGTCTTGATTGGTTTGGCAAGTTTAAAACTTCGATAGTGAGAAAGAGACATGTATCTAGTAGCAGGACTAGGGATTACAGGGCAATCAGTTTTGCGTTATTTTGCGGCACAAGGCGAGCCTTGTTTAGCATTTGATACGCGCAATAATTTAGATATAACGGCACTTGAAACGTGTTTTTCTCAAACCCAATTTGCTTTGGGAGAGCTGCCTAAGTCGTGGTTGAAACAGTTTGATACTGTTGTATTAAGCCCCGGTATTGCTCAGTCTGAACCTTGGGTGCAGGCCTTAAAAGAGTTGGGCAAACAGGTCATTGGCGATATTGAACTGTTTGCGCGTACCGTCAATGTGCCAGTGATTGCTATTACTGGTTCTAATGGCAAGAGTACTGTGACCACTATGACGGGTATGGCGTTGCAAGTTGCTGGTTATCAAGTTGGAGTGGGGGGGAATATTGGTGAACCCGTGCTGGACTTATTGCTCGATGAAAACGAGTACGATTTGTATGTGCTGGAACTGTCGAGCTTTCAGCTTGAAACCTGCTATTCATTAAGCCCACAAGCGGCTACCGTATTAAATATTTCAGAAGATCACATGGATCGCTATCCCTCCATGGCTGAGTACATTCAAGCCAAAATGAACGTATTTTCCAATACTGAATTGGCGGTGTTGCCGGAAGGGTTCAGTGAGCAAGGTATTTTTCATCCAGTAACCATCAGTCGTTTTGGTCTTGGAGAGTGTGTCATTCAATCAGAGCGTGACTTTGGTGTGGTAACACTAGAGGGGGGGGAGAAATTTTTAGGCTGTGGTCAGCAGGCTATTTTGGCCATTTCAGAGATGGCGTTACAAGGTAAACACCATCAATTGAATGCATTGGCGATGATGGCGTTGTGCCAACCCTTTCAAGTGAGTGCAGAGCATTTTAAACAAGTGGTGCGTTCATTTCATGGTCTGCCTCACCGTACTCAGTTATTGGGAATATTTGAAGGGGTTTCCTGGGTCAATGACTCCAAGGGAACCAATGTAGGGGCGACGCTGACCGCCATAGAAACATTAGGGGCACAAACCTTAAGTGATCAAACAGAAGGTGCTTTAATTTTACTGTTAGGTGGTGTGAGTAAAGACGCCGACTTTTCAGAGTTATTGCCTGCTGTTCAACGCTGGTGTCGCCATACGATTATTTTTGGTCGGGATAAAACGTTAATTTCAGAGTGTTTAATGGGTACGGCACACACAACACTGGATACCTTAGAAGAGGCCACCACGTTTGCTAAACAGTTGGCTCTGCCGGGGGATTGTGTGTTATTTTCACCCGCATGCGCCAGTTTTGATCAGTTTAGCAACTACATGCAACGTGGCGATGTGTTTATGCAGCAGGTGAGCGCACTGTACGAAATGGATGTGGATGAAAACGTGGCGAGTAAAGCATGTTAGCAAGTTGGCGCGAACAGAGTCGCCAGTGGCCAATGGATTATTGGTTGTTGGGGCTAATGGTCACACTGGCTGTTATGGGCTTGATGATGGTCGCCTCCAGTTCGGTCGCCATCAGTGAACAGCGTTTTGGCCACCCCGACCATTACATTATTCGTCAAAGTATCTCCATGGCGTTGGGGTTCTTTGTTGCGTATCTATTTTTTCAAATTCCCCTCTCTATGTGGGAAAACCATCGAGGTAAGCTGTTTCTATTTGCTATTCTGCTATTAATTGCGGTATTGATTTTTGGGCGAGAGATTAATGGCAGTAAGCGCTGGTTGCCTTTAGGAATTATGAACTTTCAACCCTCTGAATTTATGAAGTTGGTGATTGTTATCTTTATGGCGGGCTATTTAGACCGCCATGCTTCGGCTGTAAAAGAGAGTTTTGAAGCGGTCATTCGTTTGGCATTACCATTTGGATTGATGGCCATATTACTGCTACTCGAACCCGATTACGGCAGTACCTTTGTGATTGCGATTATGATTACCGGTATGTTACTAATTGCGGGCGCACCGTGGCGTTATTTTGTATTAACGGTTTTTCCAATGGTCTCTATCTTAGTGGCCTTGGTCATGACCTCTGAATACCGCATGGCACGGGTGAGCAGTTTTTTAGATCCGTGGCAAGATCCTTTTGGTGCGGGGTACCAGTTAACCCAAGCGCTGATTGCCTCGGGCAGTGGCGGATGGTTGGGTACGGGTTTGGGTGGCAGTGTGCAAAAAATGCTCTACTTACCTGATGCACACACCGATTTTTTATTTTCCATTTACGGTGAAGAGTTTGGTTTTGTTGGCGTCGTGCTTTTAGTTTTACTCTATTTAGCCATTTTGTATCGCCTATTTCGAATTGGTCGAAAAGCGTTGGATGCCAACTATTTTTTTGGTGGCATGGTCTGTTTTGGTATTGGTATTTGGATTATTTTGCAAGCGGGCATTAATATGGGGGTTAACTTGGGGGCGTTTCCCACCAAAGGCCTAACGTTGCCTTTTATGAGTTATGGGGGCAGCAGTGTCTTGATGATGAGTATTGCGTTTGCACTGGTGTTTCGGGTGGATTACGAAACACGGTTTTATCCCAAACCCAAGCCAGATAAAAAATCGAAAAAAACGACATCGTCTTTGAGTAAGTCGTCTGATAAAGAGGTGCGTGATTCTGGTACAGGGGCTAAGAAAAAAACCAAAGCACCAGTACGTATTAAGTCACCCAAAAGTAAAAAGGCAGTGCAATGAAAAAAGTACTCATTATGGCTGGTGGTACAGGTGGGCATGTTTTTCCTGGCATCGCGTTGGCGCAAGAGTTTAAATCCCAAGGTATTGAGGTCGTTTGGTTAGGTACACAGGGTGGTATGGAAGCGACATGGGTTACTCAAGCCAAACTTCCTCTGCATGAAATTACCATTAAAGGGTTAAGGGGAAATGGGTTATTAGGGTGGTTAACCGCCCCTGTTAATGTCACCAAAGCTTGGTTGCAAGCTCGTACAATCATTCAACAAGAACAACCCAATTTAGTGTTAGGTATGGGTGGATTTGTCTGTGGCCCTGGGGGGCTGGCTGCTAAATCATTGGGTATTCCTTTGGTGTTGCACGAGCAAAACGCCATACCAGGGCTGACCAATAAATTATTGGCCAAAATAGCCTGTCAAGTGATTACCGCATTTCCGCAAACCGCCATTAAGGGCTCGCATGTGGTGGTCATGGGCAATCCTGTACGCGCAGGGCTGGAAGATATTGCACCTGTTCAGCTACACCAACCTTGCCATCTATTGGTGTTGGGCGGCAGTCGTGGGGCGTTGGCACTGAATGAAACCTTACCTAAAGCTCTCGCTTTAATGAGTCCTGATGAGCGTCCTGTGGTCACTCATCAAACGGGCGAAAAAACACATGCCCAAGCGGTACAGTGTTATCAAGAGGCAGGCGTGACCGCCAAAGTGGTCTCTTTTATTGATGACATGCAAGCGGCTTATGCCCAAGCTGATTTGGTGGTGTGTCGTTCTGGTGCTTTAACGGTGAGTGAACTCATGGCGAGTGCTCGTCCCGCCATTATGGTACCGTATCCTCATGCAGTAGACGATCATCAAACAGCCAATGCCAAAGCGTTAGTGGAGATAGGGGGGGGGGAAATTATTCAACAAACCCAATTGAACCCTGAGCGACTAAAGAGCAAGCTGGAAGACTGGTGTCAAAATGGCTCTAAAATTGAACAGGCCTCATTAAGTATTCGTAAACAGGCTAACACTAAGTCGACTGAACACATTGTGGCGTTGTTGATGACGTTTATGAAACCGTAAGCACCAAAGCGGTCAAACGATGGTCGACCATTACTTAATGGAGCAGTTTGTTTCAAACATAATTATGGACGGATATGCCGAACCCCCTCTCTTTTAACCCCTTCTTTTTAGCTGCAAAAATCTGCGTGGTGGTGCTGTCTTTTTGGTTGGCACTTTTTTTGGCTTGGCATACGTTAAGTTCAGTTCACTTCTTTTACCCTTTTTTGTACGATGCGTTGGACTTTGGCTCGGTCATTCAACATTACGCTCCGTTTAATATCCATAAATCAGGTTTTGAACAGACTGATCGTGCACAGCATATTGCCCTATTTGGTGAGATGGTGGCGGCGATTAATTACGGCGGTCAAGGTTTGGCTGAAATGGTGTATTACGATTCACAGGGCCGAGTGATTGATACGTTTTTGCACCGAGCCGAAGTGATTCATCTACAAGATGTGGCTAATTTATTAGAGGTATTAACCCGAGCCACTTATTGGGCTATGGGGGGATTGTGTGTGCTAGTGATTGTATTTAAGCTGAAGAAGTGCCCATTAAATCATCTGGCTAAAACCCTTGGTTGGACATTGGCTGGTTTAGGGTTGCTCAGTGTTTTGGTGATTGCATGGGATGCACAAGCCATTTTTTATGCGTTGCATACGCTGGTTTTTCCTGCGGAACACCAGTGGTTTTTTTATTATCAAGAGTCTTTAATGACCACCTTGATGAAAGCCCCTGATATTTTTGCAGCCATTGCGGTCTTGCTATTAGTGGTGGCTTTTGTCTATTGTGCCATGATTTTATGGCTGATCAGTCGAGTGTTAAAACAGGAGGAAAGATGAAAGGATTAACAGGAAAGCGCGTTTTAATTACTGGGGCATCCAGTGGAATTGGTGCGGGTATGGCAAAAGTCTTAGCACGAGAAGGTTGTAAGTTGGTGTTGCACTTTAACCGAAATGAAACGGGTATTGAAAAGACATTAAAAACCGTGATAGAACTTGGCGCAGAGGCTTCTGTATTACGGTGTGATTTTAGACAACCCGAAACATTGGACACGTTTTTTCAACAGGCTTGGTCGGTGTTTGATGGTTTGGATGGTTTGGTCAACAATGCAGGGGTGGTGTCTAAAACCACGGCATTAAAAGATGCGCAAGGCATACAGTTTATGAATACGTTGGCAGTTAACTTGCAAGCGCCTTATTTATTAAGCACCGCTTTTGCCAAAGCCTGTATTGCCGCCAAGCAGGGAGGAGCGATTGTCAATAATAGCAGCATTCATGCACAAGCTACTTGTGAGTGGTTTTCAGCCTATGCCGCCTCTAAAGCTGGGTTGGATGCAATGAGCAAAGTGCAAGCTGTCGAATGGGGGCAACACGGTATTCGAGTCAATGTTTTGGCACCTGGTGTGGTACCCGTTGAGCGGACGGATACGATTTTATCTGAACCCAATATGGCCAAAAAATGGCACGATAAAATCCCAGCCGGGCGTTACGGCACCACCGAAGAGATGGGTGAGGCTACCGCCTATTTACTCTCGGATGCTACAGCATGGATGACTGGCAGTGTACTGACCTTGGACGGTGGGTTGATTGCTCGAGGCAACTACCCGAGTCGTTAACTTTGGGGTTATAAAGTTCCCCCCCCTCTTTTTTTGTTTTCTATTGTTTACTTAAAACTTCATGCAAAGGTCTCACGTAGTGCTTGGCATTTAAATTGCTTTTATAGCAACTACTGTCAAAAAAATGAAGTTTTAGGCTTATGAATGCTTTTTTAGAAAAACTCACCATTAAACGAAAAATTCGCTTTGGCTTTGGCATTATCTGGCTGGTATTGGCAATTATTACTATTCAAGCGGTGGTGAACTTGGTTATGGTTCGCTCAGATATTGCCGAAATTGTGAATGAAAAACAGCCTTTTGCGATAGAAACGGCTAAAAAAGCTTTTTTGCTTGAGAAGAGTTTAAATGCATTAAATCAGTATGTGTTAACACAAGATACCGAGCACCTTAAATCGTACCATTCGGGTATTTTAGAGGTGAAGACGGTGCTTCAAAAAACTTTGGTGATGAACGGTGCGGGTTCTTCCATTGAAGCCTCTTATCAAACTATTTTTGATCTACTTGCTGAGCTTCCTCCACGGGTCTCTGAACTTGAGTCGAGTATTCAGGCCGCACAGAAAAACTCATCCTCGTCCTCTTCTTTGACTTATGTTGAACAGAATATAAAACCGATTGAATCTGAGTTGCAACAGTTGTTGTCTGGGTATATTTCATCAGTATTGTCTGATTTTAATCGCGAAGAGGTGGCTCTTTTAAAAAACTTGATGGCTTTGCAAAACCTTTGGCAAACGGTAAATTTAGACGTAAATACGTTTGTTCTTTTAAATACAAGCACTTCAAAGTCAAAAGACTTGGTTGAACGTATTGAAACCAATTTGAACCAACTGGAAGTATTACTCGATTCGATCAACTCCCTCCCTCCACAAGGTGAATTACTTTACCAATCGTACCGTGAGCACTATATGGTGTTAAAAGGTATTCACAGCAATACTGCGTTACAGAGTGAGGTTATGCTGATGACGGATAATATTGTGCCTCTTTTTCATGCTTTGGACAGTGCATTAATTTTGCTTTCTAATCAAGCTGTGCAAGAGATGCATGATGAGAGTGAACGTGTTCTAAATAGTAGTTTATACAATATTATAATTTTATTAACACTCTCTCTTTTTGGGCAGGTAATGGGTATGTGGGTGTCTAAGCGAGTGACGCAATCGGTGATTGATCCGGTACAAGAAATTTCAAGTTTAATGAAGGATTTCTCAAAAGGGAAGGGGGATTTAACCCGCCGTTTGCCTGTGAACAGTCAAGATGAAATGGGCGAGTTAGCCACCTACTTTAATGCGTTTGTCGATAAAATTCAGCGCATGTTAACTGAAGTAACTCTTACCATTCAAGATTTAGAAGCGGCTTCAACGAAGTTATTAAGTATTACCACCGAAAGTAAAGAGGGAACACAGCGTCAGTTGCAGGCTACGAATGTGCTCTCTTCTTCTATGGTGGATATGACCAATCAGTCGAAGCAAGTTGAAAACCACTCTCATAATGCGTCACGTGCGACCGAACAAGCGGCCGAACGTGTAAAAGAGGGGGGGGAAAAAGTTACGGGAACGGTTAAGGTAATTCAAAAACTCTCGGATGATATGGATAAAATGACCCGATCGGTCACTCAGTTACGCAGTGACAGTGATTCCATTGGAATGGTGGTGAGTGTCATTCGTGATATTGCTGAACAAACCAATTTGCTCTCATTAAATGCTGCTATTGAGGCTGCCAGAGCAGGAGAGCATGGCCGTGGGTTTGCGGTGGTGGCGGATGAAGTGCGTGGTTTGGCCAAACGAACACAAGAGTCTACCAAGCAGATTGAGCATATTATTGATAATATTCACCGTGCTACAGCGTCTACGGTTGAAGTGGTTGAGCAGGGTCGAGTGGCGACCAAGTCGAGTTGTGACTCTATTGCCAAAACAAGCAGTGCTTTACAGCCCGTGACTATTTTAATGGATGATATCTATCAAATGAGTGAGCAAATGGCACACGCGGCACACTCGCAAAGTAGCTTAGCGCAAGAGATTAATGGTAATATAAGTCAAATTCATGCGGTTACAGAACAGACAATGCAAGGGGCTGAAAAGACTGAAAAAGCTGGGCATGATTTACAACAATTGGCTAATAAACTGGATACACTCGTGCATCAATTTAAGGTTTGACACCATAAAATAGAGTCTTAATCTAGCTTTTCAAATTGAAAATTATTCCCCCCCCCCCTCTTTTTTTTATATTATTCAGACGATAATAGAAACAGGGCTAATTTTAGTCTAGAGTCTGGATAGGACAAGGAGAAATCAATGCTAGTAACCTTTCGAACTAAAGCACATGCTGGGATAACCATGTTTGATGACATCGCGAAAATGATGTTAAAAAAAATGGGACTCCATGCAACCGTACCAGGTGCCATTCTGGCAGAGGATGTCCTTGCTTCGCTTAATCGTTTAATCAGTGCGATTGAAGCAGACACTGATACAAGCACTGAGACTGAAAAGAATGCTTGGGATGATCAGAGTGTTAGCCTAAAAAATCGTGCGATGCCTTTGATTGAGTTGTTAAAAGCAGCCTCTGAAGAGCATTGTGATGTTATCTGGGAAGAAGCAGGGATCGTTTAGCCTCTCAAACTAAACGTACTTTTTATTTGGAGATTAGGGGGTTGGTGGAATAGTTTTCTTTATCTGCTGGTTTTTTTGTTATCATTCCAGCCATTTTATTAGAAAATTAAACGAGCTATTATGTGGGAATACCCAAACATTGACCCTGTGGCGCTCGCCATGGGCCCGATACAAATTCACTGGTATGGCATTATGTACTTACTTGCCTTTTTAGGCGGTTGGTTATATGGCAATATTCGCGCTAAAAAAATCGCGCCGTGGAATGCGGAAATGGTAAGCGATTTGCTGTTTTATGTGGCGATGGGGGTCATTTTAGGCGGGCGTTTAGGGTATATCCTATTTTATGATCTCGCGGTCTATCTTGAAAACCCTCTGCTGGTCTTTAAAGTGTGGCAAGGTGGCATGTCGTTTCATGGTGGCTTATTAGGTGTCACGCTGGCGATGTTCTTATTTGCACGTAAAACCAAACAGAGCCTGTTTCAGGTGGCCGATTTTGTCGCCCCACTGATTCCGATTGGCTTACTCACGGGGCGTATTGGTAACTTTATAAACGGTGAACTGTGGGG
>WFQP01000084.1 GCA_015487015.1 Thiomicrorhabdus sp. | reverse complement strand
GGTTCGTTCCTATTCTTAGGGCCAACGGGAGTCGGTAAAACAGAGTTAACCAAAGCCTTGGCTGATTTACTGTTTGATACCACCGATGCGATTGTGCGTTTAGATATGTCGGAATTTATGGAGAAACATTCAGTCTCCCGTTTGGTGGGCGCACCTCCAGGCTATGTGGGGTATGAAGAGGGCGGTTACTTAACCGAGGCGGTTCGCCGTAAACCTTATTCGGTGATTTTATTGGATGAGGTCGAAAAAGCGCATCCTGATGTGTTTAATATTTTATTGCAAGTATTGGATGACGGTCGCTTAACCGATGGACAAGGCCGTACCGTAGATTTTAAAAATACCGTGATTGTGATGACCTCTAACTTGGGGTCTCATATTATTCAAGAGAAAGCTGGAACGGCGACTTATGAAGAGATGAAAGCCGATGTGATGGAAGTGGTTGGTGGTCACTTTAGACCAGAGTTTATTAATCGTATCGATGACATAGTGGTGTTCCACCCACTGAATCGTGAACAAATTCGTGCCATTACGGAAATTCAATTGAAAGGGTTAATGGCTCGTTTAGAGGAGTCGGAGATTGCCTTGCACATTCAAAAGGCTGTGTTGGATGTATTGGGTGAAGCTGGATTTGATCCTGTGTTTGGTGCCAGACCGCTCAAACGTGTGATTCAGCAACGTATTGAGAATCCATTGGCTCAAAAAATATTAAGAGGGGATTATCCAGCAGGTTCTAAAGTATCTATTGAATTAGTGAATGATGAAATTCAATTTAACTAATATGTAGATTGTTCTCTGTTTAAAACAAAAAAACCGCCATGTTAGGCGGTTTTTTTGTTTTAAGGGGGGGGGTAAAATTATCCAAAAATATCAGCAGTGATGTTGTTAAACCACGAATGGGCGTATAACTCTTCACGTTTGCGATCTTCGGCATTGTAAGGACCTGTTAAGCCACCTGAACCTTTTACTTTGATAATTTTGCCATCTTTATAGGCATAAACCATCGCAACGGAAACCCCATCTTTAGGTGCAATAATTGAGTAACAGGTGTTGACCCATGATGGATCAGGCATGGGTACGCCATTGAGTGAAGAGGCAATCGCTGCGGCACACACTTTGGCTTGTGAGTTGGCCGAGTAACCCGATTTAGGCATGGGTGAGGCAATAGAGGCATCACCAATAACGTGGATGTTTTTATGAATGGTGGATTCAAAGGTTTTATGATCTACTGAACACCAGTCTAAATCACCGACTAAATCGGTTTCAAATGCAATTGGGCCCGCTTTTTGAGGGGGAATAATATTTAACACATCGGCTTTAAACTCACCCGCTTCAGCGGTAACAGTTTTTGTTGCGACGTCTACTTTGCTGACGGTTCCACCCGCTTCTTTACCAATCCAAGTAATGATACTTTTATCTGTACCATAACCGTAGTGGCGTTTCCAGCCATCCATAAAGAGGCCAAATTTAGAGAACTTTTCTTTTGGATCTAAGATGACAACTTTAGAATTAGGCTTGTGTTTTTTAAAGTAAGCGGCCACTAAAGAAGCTCTTTCATAAGGGCCAGGAGGGCATCGGAATGGATTCGGTGGCGTGACGATTACAAATGTACCGCCGTCTTTCATCTCTTGCAGTTGCTTAAGCAACATGGCCGTTTGAGGCCCAGCTTTCCATGCATGAGGAATAGAGGTTTCGGAGACTTCTTTTGAGTAGCCTTCAATTTCATCGTATTTAAAGTCAATGCCCGGTGAGACAATGGCACGATCATAGCTGAAGACTTTATTGTCTTTGGTAATGACTCTTTGTTTGTCTGGATCGATATTAATGACACTGCCAAAAACGACCTTAATACCTTTTTCAGCGAGTTTGTCGTAATTAAACTCAATGGAATCCATTGGACGAACACCACCAATCACTTCATTGCTCATAAAGCAGGTGTGGTAATTTTTATTGGCTTCAATCAGGGTTACATCAATGTCACTGTCCATTTTTTTAAGGTACTGTGCAGCAGTTGCGCCTCCAATTCCACCACCAACAATCACGACTCTTTTACTCTTTGAGTGGTTGTGTTTTCCGTGGTTAGAAGCGGATGCAATCCCTGTTAATCCTGCAGTAGCACCTGCTGCGGTAACAGCAGAACTTTTAAGGAGATCTCTTCTTGAAATATTTGTCATGTTATGGCTCCTTATTAATGGTTATGACCGTGATGATTGTTTGTTTTTTTAGGTTCAGTCGCTTTTTTGGGTAACTTAGAAAAGTAGTCTGACAGGGCCTTTATATCCGCATCGGTATAGCCTTTTGCAATGCGCTGCATGACGGTAGACGGACGTTTTCCTGTAGCAAAGTCATACATAGACTCTGAAATATAGTTTTTGGGCAGTCCTGCAATAGAGGGGGTTAAAGGGCCGTTACTAATACCATTAGGACCGTGACAACCTGCACATGTATTGGCCAGTATGGTGGCTCGATCAATAACGGTTGCATGGGCAAGGTTTATAAAAGTGCTGGAAGCAAGTAAGGCGCTTCCGATTAAAATTAATTTTGTTTGTTTCATATCACCCTCTTTTTGAAGCCATTACGCTTTCTGATTTATGTCCTGCTTAGGAGAGGCTTTCAGGCTTCCTAGATGGACACTCATTAAAATTACGATAGAAAGTTTCTCATATTTAAATTGAGTTGTATATCTTATTACGAAATGAGATTTTATTATCTAATCACTATATTAGATGTATCTAATATTTAGGAGGCGAGTTTTGGGTAAAGAAGTGTAAGGAGAAGGAGAGGGCGGGGATTAAAAAAGCCTCTATACCCTTTATTTTACTAAGGGTGATAGAGGCTTTTTAGTGTGAGTTTAAACTTGAACTTAGAACTTAACGACTAGATTCACTTTACGGGAGTCGGGCAGTGCTTGTTCTACTCTAAACAATTCTGCCTTGTTATCAACGTTAGATTGTTTTGAAATTTTAATCCCTACTTTAATTTGTGCAATATCTTTAAGTTTACGGTTTGGCATGAGTTCATCTGCTTCTGTAATAGTAATGGAAGAGGTCAACTGTTCACCAGGAAACTTTTTAGCCGCAATAGGCATAGGCATACCTGTTTGAGATTTAGCATAAATAAAGACTGTTGTCCCTTTCAGTTTTGCTTGTGCTTCAGGTGCAATGTCTAAAGTAATATGAATGGCTTGGTCACTGGCTTGAGCAGGAGCTGTTTTGCTTGTGCTGTTTTGTGCAGGTGCAGCGGATGACTTGGGTAGTTTACCAATGGCATCCAATTGTTGACCCACTTTCATTCTATTTTCAGACCCTTCTGGAAAAATGTAGTACAGAGTGGTCCAATATTTAGCGGCTTTTTCCGATTGTTCAAGTTGCATTTCCGCATTGCCCATTAACCAAAGTGCCATAGGTACATTGGGGTCAATGGCTAAGACTTTTTCTAATAAGTCATATGAGCGTCCTGTTAATTTTCCTTGATCGATGACAGCAAGTACATCGGCAAGTGGTAGCAAAATATCAATGCTGTTTGGTTCAATAACCAGTGCTCTTTCATAAATAGCGGCTGCATTAGGATAGTCTTTTACCATCATGTAAGCACGAGCCAGTAGTAAAAGGTCTTTAAATTCATGCTGATTTTGAGCTACTTTTTGTTCCAATTCGCTAATCATGGCGCGAACTTGGGCTTGTGGGTCAGGGTGATTAGGAGGCATGGTATCGGTATTAGAAACCGCAGGAAGGTTTGTTTGAGCCGAAGACTGTTCAACAACAAAGGGTTCTTCATCTCCTTGTGTGAGAAAAAATCCAATGGCAAAAACAGGGATAATAAATAAAATAGCAAGAATAATACGTTGTATAAGAGTCATCTGATGGTTCCTTGATGAGGGATTCGAGTATTAAGGGCCTTTTTAAATTAATGATTAAAGAGGCTCTTAAGGTTTTTTAATTAGCATCATTATAATCATCAAAATCTAAATTTTTAGAGTTTTATACTAAAAAATAAATGATAAATATACGTATTTAATTAAAGTTCAATAAAAACAATAGGATAGCTCTTTAGTTTAAAAGGCTATATGAGAGGGGGGTTATATTGAATATAAGGTTTTTTAGTTAAAAGGAGGGGGTAAAAAACCTTATTAAAACAGTGGGATAGAGAGTGTCAGGGTTACTCTTTAACTTTTTTATATGCTTTTTTAACCGCTTTTGTCACACGCTTTTGAACTTCCCAGTGCTCATCGGCTGACATATAAAAAGACATATCAATATCGTATCGAATGTAGCGAGGTGAAATACGGTTTAAAGCAATACAAGCCATATCAGCGGCTTGGTTTTCATCAATTTTATCGCCATATTTTTCTTTGATTTCATTGAAGACTAAACGCTCGTAATAATTGTGTACCGTATCCATTGCCATCGGTGATTCCTCGCTTACGTTAGATAACTCTGATTTAG
>WFQP01000083.1 GCA_015487015.1 Thiomicrorhabdus sp. | reverse complement strand
CATGGTATCCATTCCGTATAAAGACTCCCCATCTTCAGGGCTAATGGTAAATAAGTTAGACCAATTGATGTTATCGATAGAATAATCTATTTGATACCTGTCATGAGCATCAACTTGAATGAGCACATCTTGAATCATAAATTGTTTGCCAAAGTCCATAGTAACCATTCCTTCTAAGCCTGCCCACCAAATAGTATTTTGGAGCAGGTTATATGGTGATAAACTACCAGAGAACTTTCTATAACTCATTTCTTCAAACATTCCTCCATCAGTAATGACATCTTCATTGATGGAGTACATATTTGAAGTAGAAATATTTTGAATTGAGATGTGCATGGGAGCATTAGAAGCCACGGCTATATTGATGGTGGACAGCGTTAATACACTGGCCATAAGGCCGATAAAAAATGATTTCATGGGTAAAAAACTCACTGGTTAGATTACTAGGTTTCTTGAGGTTAGGCAGTAGTCTACTGGTTGTAAAGTGATAAGTCCATTAAAACTACAGGGTCTATTTTAGGCATGTTTAAGGCATGTTTAAAAGATCAAGTTGCCGCTCTTGATGTGGTTTATCTTCGTTAATACGACTAGAGGTTGGACCCGTTTGATTTTTATATTTGGCATCCGCACGTTTGTTATAAGGTTTTTCAACAGCACTGGAAAGGGTTTCAAAGTTGATGGCGCAAATATCCATGCCTGGGCGTAAGGCTAAAGGGAGTTTACCGCTGTTGAATATTTCGAGCACAATTTGTCCGTGCCAGCCTGGGTCAATTCGGTGGGCGGTAACGTGTACCATGAGGCCTAAACGTGCGAGGCTGGAGCGTCCATCTAGCCAGCCGACTAAGTCATCGGGAAGGGTCACGGACTCAAAGGTGGCCGCCAATGCGAGTTCACCTGGGTGTAAAAAAAAGGCTTTGTCATCAGGAATAAGAATTTCATCCCCCATTACGGTATCCATAATTTTTTGAACCTCATCTTTGGGACCACTTAAGTCGATGTAGGGAGCCGTATGGTCATTAAAGACCCGAAACCGGTTGTCGAGCCTTAAATCGACACTGATGCCTTTTATTTTACTGGCATCGGGTTGAGGGGTGATGGTGATCTTTCCAACCTTTAGGTGTTTGATAATGTCTGTATCGCTGAGTTTCATAAGAGTTTGGGCTGTTCCGCAAGGTTAAGAGTGATGATTTTATTTTCTTTTTTATTAATGAGGCGTATTTTTGCTGGAAAGTATTGGTGCTTGGGCAGTAGCCAAAGCTCCATTTTAAATTGTTGACTTTCAAATACGTATTTTAAAGCTTTAAATTCGTGATTGGAAAATTTAAAGCTTAGATTTTCGGGTTGATCGATGCTACGAAAGGTTAATTTTTCTTGAAAATTACTGTCTTGAATATAGAGGTTTAGTTCATTTAAGGCTTTGTTATTGAGTTTAAAGTATTGAATGGCGTACGGAAGCGACAAAATATCAAAGACATTTGGAGGAGCGGGCCAAGTGTGATTTTTTTCAATAAATACTACTTGGTTTTCGCTGTTATTACGTTGTAGGGTGGTGTGTTTTTGAACCTGTTTGCCGTCTTTTTTACTGGTACCTAACTTGTGGTAGCTGAGCCAAATTAAACTTTCTTGGCTTTGTTTAAGTTGAATGGTTTCAATGGATGAATCACTGAAAAATAGAGCCGCCATGCCAGATGGTTTTGCTCGGCTTACTAAGGTACAGTCTTCTTGTTGGCAGCTAAAGTGATGTTTGGCTTTGCCCAATTCAACTCCAAATGCATTGACATGGTAGCTGGTTTTAAAGTTAGGTAGGGTTGTTGCATCGCTGCTTGCGGTATAGGCAAGTATCATAAAGAGAAATAGGCTTAAAAGAGTGAAAAGTAGAGGCTTTTTTTTTGAGCTTTGAATGGGTAAACAAGACATAAAAATCCTTTGCCATTTTAAGGGGGGGTCTTGAATTATATTAAATGGGATGGTCATTGAGGGCATTTAACTGTTGAGGTTTGCTTAAAGGAGTCTGTTCAAACCAAGCTTGGTTGTCTTGAAAGCTCAATTTACCGACAGCAAACCATTCAATTACTTTTGGATAAGCTTGGTGCTCTTGTTGATGTACTTTTGCTTTCAGGCTCTTCTCGGTATCCTGTGGTGTAACGGGGACTTTGGCCTGTAAAATAACGGGGCCACTGTCCAGTTCGGGGGTTACAAAATGAATACTTAACCCGTGTTCTGTATCGCCCGCTTCTAATGCGCGTTGGTGTGTATTCAATCCCGTGTATTTAGGTAAAAGAGAGGGGTGAATATTAATCATTTTACCTAAAAAATGTTGAGTAAACTGAGGGGTTAGTATTCTCATAAAGCCGGCCAAAACAATAAGATCAATTTGACGTTTATCAATCGTTTGTTGCAGTGTTTGATCAAACGATTCACGACTTTTAAATAAGGTGTGGTCAATAACCTCTGTAGGAATACATGAATTTTGAGCACGTATTAATCCATAAGCATCGGCTTTATTGGAGATAACTAACGCGATTTCATAATCTTGAGGGTGTTGCTTTTGGTGGTCAATAATGGCTTGAAGATTGGAACCGCTACCAGAGATTAAAATGGCAATTTGAATGGGTTGTTTCATAGTCATCTTATGGAAGTAGAGAAGGGGGGGGGAGAAAATGCCGTTTTAAAAACGGCATTTAACCTAACCACACTTAAGCTTGGACAAGCTTAACGCTGGGAGCTTCATTTTTGGAGGCTTCGATTTGACCAATCACGGAGACGGTTTCGCCAGCGGCGGTTAACAGCTCAGTCGCTTTTTGTTGATCGGCTTGATCAATAACAATGACCAAACCAATTCCACAGTTTAGTGTACGGTGCATCTCTTCATATTCAACGTTGCCCGCTTCTTGAATCCAGTCAAATACCGCAGGGCGCTGCCAACTGTTGGTATTAATGTTAGCGGAAGTATGGCTGGGCATGACACGAGGTAGGTTTTCGAGCAATCCACCTCCCGTAATATGAGAAACGGCATGAATTTCAACCGACTTCATTAGTTCAAGTAATGACTTAACGTAAATTTTAGTCGGGGTCATCAAGGCATCAATTAAGGGCTGGCCGTCAATGTCCATCTGTAAATCAGCGTTACTGACCTCAAGAATTTTACGAATTAAAGAGTAACCGTTTGAGTGTGGTCCTGTTGAGGCCAGTCCAAGCATGACATCGCCAGCTTTAACTTTGGTGCCATCAATTAAGTCGGCTTTTTCAACGATACCGACACAAAAGCCAGCTAGGTCGTAGTCACCATTGTGATACATGCCTGGCATTTCAGCGGTTTCACCACCAATTAATGCACAACCGGATTGCAGACAGCCCTCTCCAATACCTTTGACGACATCGGTAGCCACATCAATTTCAAGTTTGCCTGTTGCGTAGTAATCTAAGAAGAAAAGAGGTTCAGCACCCTGTACAATTAAGTCATTAACACACATGGCTACTAAGTCAATACCAACTTGGTCGTGTTTGCCGCTGTCAATAGCAAGGCGAAGCTTCGTACCAACACCGTCCGTACCTGAAACTAGAATAGGGTTTTTATATTTAGCCATATCCAGTTCAAATAATGCGCCAAATCCACCTAAAGACGCAGGCACTTCTGGACGAGTTGTGGCTTTTGCAATGGGCTTAATGGCTTCAACTAAGGCATTTCCAGCATCAATGTCAACGCCGGAATCTTTGTAATTAATGGATTGTGTTGTTTGGGTCATAGTCTCGATTTCTAATGGTTGAATTTTAATAAAAAGTGCATAAAGGCTAAACCTTAAAATAAGCTGACTTTATTTAAAAGTGTGCCCTGATTCAATAAAAAAACATTATGATATTGTAACGAAATTTTGAGACGGATATATGAGAAGTTTTTGCTTATTGTTACTATTTTGTTTGTCGAGTTTGGCCTTCACTGCTCAGGCGAGTTTTTCTGTGGGGTCACAAACAGAACAAATGGAGTCATTTTTTAAGGTAACACTGCCTTATGAAGGTGAGTCCTCGGTGAATCAAACGCTTGTGGAGGCCATGGCTGTTTTATTGATTCGTTTAACGGGACAAAAACAGTTTATAAACAGTCGAGTGGCAAAGGCCTATCTTAAAAATCCAAGAGCATGGTTAAAAACATATAACATTGTTCCCCGAACAGAAGAGGGGGTGTTGATCGGAAAAAATATTGTATACACCTTTTTAGGGGATAAATTACGACAGGAATTTCATCAGCGATTTGTGCCAATTTGGCCGATGCACCTTCGACCTAAAACATGGGTGTTAGGAAGTTTGGAGCAAGGTGGAACGGTGGTTCAGCTTAATGATGAGACTTTGCTGTACCGTGTGGATGCGGAGTTTCGTGACTACCCTAAAAAAATAAGACTGCCTATTTCTTTACCACTAAGCACTTGGAGCTTTCCTGAAGATTCGAAAAAAATAGCCACCGTGGTTCAAACGATTTTAGCGAAGAGGAATCAAGATTACCTGTTGCGCTTTCAGGTTCAAATGAAGGGCGACAAAAAAAATCGTTTAACTTGGTCTTTGTATGATGTTGAGGGTCATCCAGTAGTTTTGGGAGAGCTACTAGGCGGTCAAATTAGTGCATTAACCGAGCAGATGTTTAATCAGGTTATGGCGTACTATGTAGAGCTCGGAGAGTTAGGAACCCATCATAACCGTGTGGTGTTAGAGCCTATCCTACTCACAATTCATAACATCATGAATGTACAAAAAATGACTGAGTTTGAGAAATTATTGAAATCAAAGCCCGATATGATTCGCTCGGTGGAACTGGTTTCTATGCAGGCAGGACGGGTTCAGTATAGAATAGTCCCTCAAATGACATACCAAAAAGTTGTGGATTGGATTGAATCTTGGCCACAAACGGTTTTTAATCGAAAAAAATCGAAAAATCGAATGATTCATCTTGATATGAATTCCGATGCTTTTTAACATCGAGTTGGCCTTTTTTAGGGGCTAGCTAAGTCGTTATATTTTAAAAAACCTGTGAATTAATTTCATGGCAAAAGGGGACGCTGAGTGTTTGTACAAATGCCACTAAAAATTGGTTTACGAGACGACGCTTGTTTTGAAACGTTTGTAACGGAAAAAGAGTCCTTAGCATTGGCATTTAATGGCTTGCAAGGTGCTTTAATGCAATCCAATGGCAGTGCTTTTTATTTATATGGTAACAGTGGGGTTGGGAAAACCCATCTATTGCAGGCTTCTTGTCGTTTTGTGACCGAGCAAGGCAGGGCCAGCGTGTACTTGCCGTTTGAAGATCATTCGTTACCCCTTATTCCTGATGTTTTAGCAGGGTTAGAACAGATGCCTTTGGTGTGTTTAGACGATATGACGCATATTATTGGTCAACCAAAGTGGGAAAAATCGTTGGCAAATTTGATTATAAAGTCCAGCGTACAAGGGCATACTTTAATATTAGCTGGTCAGCTGCCGATTAATGATTGGAACCTTGCCACCACCGATTTAGCCAAAGCACTTATGACGGTATTGCCTATTGAAATGCACGCATTGGAAGAGAAAGAAGAAATTATTTTTGCGCTTCAACGCCATAGTTTACGCTTAGGATTTGAGTTACCCAATGATGTGGGTAACTATTTGATCAAAACATTTTCTACCGATCTTCAAGAGTTATTGGCAGTTTTAAAGCTATTAGAACAAGCGACATTGGTCGAAAAAAGACGTTTAACACTGCCTTTTGTAAAACAAGTGCTTAATGCAAAGCTACCAGTATAAAATTATAATATTTAACGTATTTTTTTAAATTTTACCCCCCACTCATTTTTTAAATAGGAACTTTAATTTTATGAAACGCTCAATCTTGAATACTTTTGTTTTGACGGCCTTTTTAAGCCTAGGTGCTTTAATGTGGAGTGCAACCGCCTACAGTGCCGCACTCAAAGAGGATATAAAGTTTATTGATTTGGATGGTAATGAATCCATGTTATCGGACTATAAAGGTAAATGGGTGATTGTGAATTTATGGGCAACATGGTGTCCACCGTGTTTGGTTGAAATCCCAGATTTGATTATGTTTCATGAAGCGCATAAGGATAAAAATGCGATTGTGATTGGTGTGAACTATGAAGAGATTGCAATTAGTAAGGTCAAAACGTTTGCTAAAGACCAAATGATTAACTTTCCAATTGTTCGATTTGAAGGAAAAATTGATGGCATCAACAGTCCTTTTGGTCGTGTTTATGGTTTACCAACTACTTATATGGTAGCTCCAGATGGTCAAGTTGTTGCGGTAAGAACGGGATTAATTAATCAAGAGATGATGGAAAATTTCATGAAAAAGTACAATGAGATGAACCCCGTAGAGAAGACTGAAAAAAAGGCCGATAAGGCATCGTAAAGTACATATGTATACTATTTTATAGGGGGGGGGAGAAAAATATGCTTTCAACACGTTTTGCTTATGCGGTTCAATATTGGCGTCTTGCGATTCATTTGGTATTTAAAACCAAGCATTTTGGTGTAAATAATTTATGGTGGAGTACGCAGCCTTCGGCTATTGGTTGGCATTGGTATCAAATTATTTGGGGTATGGTGACCATTATGCCGATGGTTCGTAACTATCAATCGTTAAAAGTCAGAAGTTGCTTGGGTTGGTTACCCGAGGCGGAATGCTTAGCACTGGGTTTTAAAGCTCGATAAACGAGAATAAAACATACAAGGGGGGGTAAAAATGATTCAAATGGATTTAGAACAGCGGCAATCGTCACGGTTTTTACGCCCCTTTTTGGTGACAGGCAATGAAGATGAAGGTTTTTCAGACCCTTTTTATGGCTTTGATGTCAATTTAACGGGCTTAAGTTTTTGGGTGGAAGAGGCGGATTATTTTTTACCTGAACAACAGATTAGTCTGAGAATAAAAAATACAGAAACCGAGGAAGTGTATTGCTTAGAAAGTGTTGAAGTGGTGCACCAACGTGCCGAAGGCGAACGGTTTTTATGTGGTTGCCACATTGTTCAAGTCACCAGTGCACAGCTGTTATCTCATCACCGTATTGTGATGACTGATGAAAAAACCGCATTAGTCTCGATGGCCGATTCCAAACTATCAGAATTTGATTTTATCGAAGACGGCTCCTCCCTCTCCACCGATCAAGCCGACTTTCAAGAAGCCAGTATGGCGCTTAATTTAGCGGTATCACAACTGAAATCCAGCCGAAATTGGGGGCATATTCTACTGCAAGACATTCAAGACAGCATTGATTCGGCACAAGGAACTCAGGTTGATGTCGAAGCGCTTAAACAAGTATTAAGTCGTTTTTCCGACTATTACGATCACATGAGTGACACCACCATTGCACTTGGTATGTTGGCAAAATTATTAGCACACACACCGGACCAGCCCGAAGATAAATCGGCATGGAAAACCTTGATCTCCGATTTTGAAACCCGTTTTTTAACCGAACAACAGCAAATTGCTTACGATTTTATGCACCAAGGAATGAGTGCAGATGAAGCACTAAAAATGGCTGAAGAGTATGTTAATCGTTTATAACCTATTTTTATAACCCATTTATAACAAACGTTATTTCAGTTCAATTTTAGTCTATGAGTCGTTCTTTTGCGCTCACGTTATTTTGGTTATTATCCCCCTATTTTCAATGGCGGTTAAGTTGGAAATGAGAGTATAAAATTGAAAGATAAAGTCAATATTAAGACGGCGAGTTCACCACGATAAAGTTCTAAATTAATCCCTCTTAACGCATCTACGTTCACTTCACCCATTTGATAAGTATGGGTTACATTGGTCACCTGAAAGACAGGGGGAGATAATTTTTTGTGTGGATGGATTCATATGGAATCCCTTTAGGTAACGTATGAAAGAGGGCTTGAAATTTTAATTAGAAGAGGGGTGTTATAGCGAGCTTTCTTAGGTTAGTATAAACTTTTAATTTTGGATTGACATTAAATTAGAATATCGTGTAATCTTTTCAGAAGCGAAATTAATAATAACTATAGGATGATTCATGCAAAACCATGTTTTCTTAAATAAACAACCCATTCTTGATGCAAAAAAAGAGTTGTATGCTTACCAGCTAACCATGGAGACTTTAACAGATGACGATATTGATATTTCAGAGTGGGAGGGTTTAGCTAAAGCGTTTTATGCCGATTTGCAAGAAGAGGTTGGTGTTGAAAACATTACAGCAGGAAAACCTATTTTTTATCGTGCTCCCGCTTCTTTATTAAGACTAGACTTATTGCCTAACGTGGGTTGCTTAAGCCAATTAACGGTTGAGGTGGATGCGAATGTATTAACAGATGTCGATGCGTTAACCACATTAAAAGAGTTAAAAAAATCCAATGTATCCATTGCGATAGTGGACTTTAAACCCAGTGAAGCATGTACCAAATTATTAAGCATTGCCAATGTTGTAAAACTGAATGCCAATGATTTTTCACCTGAAGAGATTGCCAAAGAAGTTGAGCAATTAAAGTCGCAACAAAAAACGGTTGTGATTACAGGGGTGGAAACCGAAGAGAAGTTTGATCAGTATCAAGCATCGGGTGCCGATTACTATCAAGGGT
>WFQP01000082.1 GCA_015487015.1 Thiomicrorhabdus sp. | reverse complement strand
TTACAAACTACAAAAGATAACGTTTACGCCGAGACCAAGCCAATAATACAACAGCTCCAATACTAAGCATTAATAGACTTAAAGGGTCCGGTAAACTAGACTTCTCTGGAGGCTGTACAAGAGGAGGGAAATGTAAGGAAGATGTCAGAGGGTAAATGCTTGCCGAATCTTCTTTGATAAACAAATGAGAGAGGTTTAAATTAAGAGAACCCGACGCGGTAAATAGCACGTTACCTTCCTCATAAAAAAAATCATTCGTTGTCTGATTCAGCAGGTTTTCATTATACAAAACCACTTTAAAACTGTAATGCTCTAACTCTAAACTCGAGGTTTCTTGAAGCAAGAGCGAATTTGATATCACTTTCTCATAATTAACATTCGGAATTTCAAACTTTAATTCAAGGCTCATCGCTGTTCTGGGAATAAAACAAGAAAGCAATAATAAAAAACCACAAGCCCCCTTGTATAGCCCCTCTTTTTGAAGCCCTAAATACCCACAAAACATGCCAATAATTCCAAAAAGATAGTAATCATTACTAATTCTAGTGGTAATAAAGTAATGAGTCAACAATCTTCTTAATTAACGGGGGGTAAAACGCCTCTAATAAAACTCATACATTAAAGGTGGCTCCTCCTCAGACGGGTCAAGCCAAGACTTAAGCAAACTACGAGCATAGTTGGGTTGCACTGGACGAGCATTATCCCCCATGAGTTCATTTAATTTTTGAATCTGTTCCGCCGAGGCCTCAATAGGCTGTTTAAAGACCATCCAAAGCACCCCCTCACTGCAAGGCGGCGTTGTAAGGGAGCCACTGTACTTATAAAATTCAGTATTACCTGGTAAAAATTTTGCTGGGTTTAAACTCGCTCGGCGGTGTATCTCTTGTTTCCCTACTTTTTTAGGCAGGTTTTTTAACAAAGTATTTAAAATAGGATTGAACGCCCCTTCTTGAAAAATAACTCCCAAAACGGCATAGTTCCCTTCACCATCCTTGTGTACTAAGTGAGCTTCCATTGGGTAATTAAAGCCATCTTTTTGATGTTCACTTGGAGTATGAAAATGAAATTGCAATAACTCATAACGATCATTACCCAATTTAATGTAACTGCCTAAGGGGTAATTAATCTGAAGAGAGTGCCCTGTATTAATCACCTTTAAAGGCACATCTCGATAATAGATATCCAATCCAGGTAACCCAACCGTACCCAACGCCGCTTTATCTTTTAAATTAATTGGCGACTGATTTTTCCCCGCTTTACACTGTCTGTTTTCGGGCGATAAATCCCCCCAGTACCGTGGCCCTTCCTTACCCGAGTAACTCCATGTTACCTGTTGATGGTCAGAGTGCCCAGTTTTCCCCCCCCCCTTATTAGAGTGAGTCACTATCACATTGCCACCTTTATCTACTCTCTCTTCATGTGCCAGAGAAGAGGGTGTATTGGGAGTGGCTACATCAGAGTGTATGGGAGGCAGTTTTGATTTTTCTCCCCCCCCCTTCATGCGCTCAAGCTCCGCGCCTAAATCGATTAAAGGCGGTTCATTTGCTTGCACTGTAGCCCATTGCACTCCACCGCCCAAGACACAAAAAGAGAGCATCAAAGGATTTAAAATACACTTTAAAGAGGGGGTTTTCATAACAGTCGTCCTACAAATGATAAGGGGAGAAAAATTTTTAACAAAATCTAAAGCAATAATACGGCCAATAAACAACATTATCACCTTATCTTAAGCCAGTTTTCTCTCGTCAAGCAGTGTTTGAAACACATCCAACTCCGATTTTTGAATTGCAAACACACCCTCGCCCCCCTGTTCAAATTCAAACCAAAACAACGGTAGTTCTGGGTATTCAGATTCCACATAATATTGTGAGACTCCCACTTCCACAATCAAGACGCCGTCTTCTTTTAAGTACTGTGATGCTTCGGCCAAAATTTTGCGCACCAAGTCCAGTCCATCCGAGCCTGCTTCTAACCCAAGCCTTGGCTCTTGCTGAAACTCTTCGGGCAACGCCTCCATCTCAATTTTATCGACATACGGGGGGTTGGATACAATCAAATCATACTGCTTTCCTTTTAAAGACGAAAATAAGTCCGATTCAATAGCAACTGCCACCTCTTGCAAACCATACAGTTCAATATTTTTCTGGGCCACCGCTAACGCATCGAGTGAAATATCCACCAAATCTACCGTTGCATTTGGAAGCGCCTGCAATGAAGCAATGCCAATGCAACCGCTTCCTGTACATAAATCCAAAACCTCTGTTACCGTATCTGGATTCACCCAAGGCTCATACCGCTGTGCAATCAGCTCTGCAATTGGCGAGCGGGGCACTAAGGTGGATTCATTGACCTTAAATCGAATACCTGCAAACCAAGCCTCACCTGTTAAGTATGCGGCGGGTTTACGGCTTTCAATACGGCGTTTAAACAGTTCCGTCACTTGCTGTTTTTCATGCTGTGTTAAGCGTGATAGCCAATAGTTTTCAGGTACGTTCCAAGGCAGATTTAAAACATGAAATGTCAACACCTTAGATTCATCAAAAGCATTGTCCGTACCGTGCCCAAAAAACAGCTCCGCTTCATTAAACAAAGAGCCCCCCCAACGTACAAAATCAATGATCGTTTCCAACCCTTCATACTGATAATTTATCGTTTTCATGACGGTACCTTTACGATTTCTTAATTGCGTGTTTGGGCCTAAATGCCGTAATAAATGCATCATTGGTTTCCAAATACGCCCCTTCAATCAAATCAATACAGTAAGGTACCGCAGGAAAAACCGCCTCTAAGCACTCACTGATGGCAGACGGTTTACCTGGCAAATTAATAATTAAAGAGGATCCTCTCGTACCCGCAATTTGACGCGATAAAATAGCCGTTGGTACATATTGCAACGAAACCGAACGCATTTGCTCCGCAAAGCCATCCAAAATTTTATCGCATACATTGGCTGTGGCTTCAGGCGTTACATCTCGTTTAGCCGGCCCCGTGCCACCTGTTGTGACAATCAAGCTACAGCCTTCCATATCCGCCATCTCAATTAACGTTTGTTCAATCAAGGCTTGCTCATCCGCAATCACTCTGGCTACCGCCGTCCACTCATTTTTTAGCGCTTTGCCAATCCAATCTTGCATTGCTGGGCCACCTAAATCTTCGTACTCACCACGACTTGCTCGATCGGATACGGTTACAAATCCAATTTTAATTTCATTTTTTTGCATCACTTGCCCTTGAATCTATTTATCACTGTCCGCATATAATACCGTATTCTCTTTAGAGAAGATTAGGTAAGAGAACTTTGTATAAGTGGATACATGAATAAAAAGAGCCAAAATGACTGATTCAACCAAAAAAAACAGCGATCCTCAACTAAACGAATTAACTGACAGTGCCTCCATCGCCGATAATGCACCTGAAGAAGTTTCTCCCCCCCCCTCTGAGCAAAAGTCAACGCTTGAAATAAAGCTTTCTGAATCTGACGAACCTTTAGAGAGTCTTCAGATTGAAGTGGATGAAGAAGCACTTAAAGTGGAGATAAGCGATACCATTTTGGCACTCTTAGACAACCAAGAGATACAGCCCGTTGCAGAGAAAAAATCAGGCTCTCTCTTTGACCATGTAACCACCGAGACCCAAACAAACACAGAATACCCCGACGAAATTTTTCTACTTCCCATCAAAGAGCGCCCCTTTTTCCCCGCACAACAACTACCCGTGCTGCTAAATAAAAAAAGTTGGAGCAAAACCTTTGATGCCATTCAATCAGGAAAATGTAAATACATCGGCTTGATTTTTGTCGATAAAGAGGAGCACGATAAAGCCAAACCCAAAGACTTTAGCGTGATGGGCACCTTGGTTAAAATTCATGATCCAAAAGTTAAAGAGGACTATATTCAACTGATTGCCGAAGGCATTCAACGCTTTGAGATTAAAGAGTGGCTGCATAAATCTGCCCCTTATAAAGCCAAAGTCACCTACCCAGAAACTCTGCACCAAGGCAGTGAGCAAACGCTTAAAGCCTACAGCCTCGCGCTTATGAATGCCTTTAAAGAGCTGCTGCCTTTAAACCCGCTGTACAGCGAAGAGCTTAAATATTTTTTAAATCGCAATAATACCCGTGACCCATCGCAACTGGCTGATTTTGCCGCAGGGCTCACCACCGCCAATAACGTAGAACTTCAAGAGGCCTTAGAGACCCTAGACCTCACGGAACGTATGGAAAAAGTACTGGTACTGTTGAAACAAGAGATTGAGATCACGAAACTTCAATCCAGCATTCGTGCGCGTGTAGAAGAGAATATTTCAGACCACCAACGTGATTTTTTATTGCGCCAACAACTGCATGAAATTCAGTCCGAACTTGGCATTGCCAAAGATGATCAAACGCTTGACATCAATCGCTTTGAAAAGCGCATTAAAAAATTAGCGCTGACCAAAAAAGTATTAAAAAAAGCACATGAAGAACTTCATAAACTGAAGACACTCGATCCACAATCCCCTGAATACAATGTTTCCCGTAGCTGGATGGATTGGTTAGTGCAACTGCCATGGCAAAAACACAGCAAAGACAAACTCGATTTAACCCGCGCCAAAAAAATTCTAGATAAAGGGCATGATGGCTTAGACGATGTTAAAAACCGTATTTTAGAATTTTTAGCCGTGGGTGCATTAAAGGGTGAAATGTCAGGCTCTATTATTTGCCTTGTTGGCCCGCCGGGTGTCGGAAAAACCTCTATTGGTCGCTCCATTGCCAAGTCCTTAGGGCGACAATTCTACCGTTTCTCAGTGGGGGGGATGCGCGATGAAGCCGAAATAAAAGGGCACCGACGCACCTACATTGGCGCCATGCCGGGTAAATTTATTCAAGCCCTTAAAGAGTGCCAAACTGCCAACCCCGTTATCATGCTCGATGAAGTAGATAAAATTGGCAGTTCATTTCAGGGCGATCCTGCTTCTGCCCTACTTGAAGTACTGGACCCCGAACAAAACCATGATTTTTTAGACCACTATATGGATGTTCGCTTTGATCTATCCAAAGCGCTCTTTATTTGTACCGCCAATACCTTAGATTCAATTCCAAGTGCACTGCTTGATCGCATGGAGGTCATTCGACTCTCTGGTTATATTACCGAAGAGAAAGTACAAATTGCCCAAAATCATCTCTGGCCAGCGTTGCTTAAAGAGTCGGGAATTAAGTCGAAGCAACTCTCAATCACCACGCCCGCCATTCGCCAAGTCATTGAAGGCTATGCACGTGAAGCGGGAGTTAGGAATCTTAAAAAACAGCTCGCCAAACTCATTCGTAAACAAGCCGTCGAGTTTGTCAGCACTGGGCTTAAAAGCAAACGCATTCATGCCAAGCAACTGGAAAAAAGCTTGGGGCAACCCATTTTTACCCCCGAAAAAGTCAACCAACATATTGGTACTGTCACAGGGTTGGCATGGACCTCTATGGGGGGTGCAACCTTAACCATTGAAGCCAGTCGAGTGCATACACTGAATCGTGGGTTTAAACTTTCAGGCCAATTAGGCGATGTAATGCAGGAATCTGCTGGTATTGCTTACAGCTTTATCACCTCTCATTTAAAGCAATACAATGCACAGGCGAAGTTTTTTGATAAAGCGTTTGTACACCTTCATGTACCCGATGGTGCTACACCCAAAGACGGCCCCAGTGCTGGTATTACCATGGCTATTGCCCTATTATCACTGGCACGTAATGAAACGATCAAAACCTCACTGGCGATGACGGGCGAACTCAGTTTAACTGGACATGTTCTACCCGTGGGAGGTATACGTGAGAAAATAATTGCTGCCAAGCGCATTGATATTACCACGCTCATTTTGCCTAAAGAGAACCAAAAGGACTACCAAGAGTTACCAGGTTACCTAAAAAAAGGACTCTCGGTTCATTTTGCAGAACACTTTGATGAAGTAGTAAAAGTCGCTTTTACCTCAAAATAGGTAAAATAAACGGCTCTTATTTGCGAATACATCCCCACAATAGGTGATGTATTCTTACCCCCCCTCTTTTTCAAACTCTTGAAACACGACCTTTTTATTTTCAACCTTCATCACTCGGTCACAGTATTTCAACATACGCTCATCATGCGTTACCATAATGACCGCCACATTTTGCTCTGCTGCAATTTGCTTCAACATTTTCACCACATTAATCGAGCGATCCATATCCAGTGCTGCAGTAGGTTCATCAGCCAAAATAATATCGGGTTTATTGGCAAGCGCTCTTGCTATCGCCACTCGCTGATTTTGTCCCCCCGATAACTCAGAAGGCATGGCATAAGCCTTCTCTTCAATATCAAAATAGTTCAAAATTTTGCGAGCACTCGCCTCCGAGTCCTCTTTTGAAATGCCGTTTGTTTGAGGCAGTAAAGTAATATTTTCAATAACATTTAAGAATGGAATTAAGTAATGAGCCTGAAAAATAAAGCCTATTTTTTCACGACGAATACTGCGAGTATTTTGGGTTAACCATCGATTGTCATACACCTTTTCCTCCCCTATATAAATTTGTCCCGAGGTAGGCTCTAACACACAGCCAATCATCATTAAAAGCGTCGTTTTACCCGCCCCACTGGGTGCAATTAAAGCCACCAACTCCCCTTTATAAATGGTAAAAGAGGCGCCTTTAATAACCTCCACAAGGCTTTCGCCTTTACCAAACTGTTTTACGAGGTTTTCAACACGAATACTTTGCTCTTGCTTGTTTGATTTATCAGACATTTTTTACCCCCCTATCGCAGAAGTAGGATCGGCATGAATCACTTTTCGAACCCCAATAAATGATGCAAGAATAGAAGCCAGTATAACAATGACAAACAAGGCCAATGCATCAGGAGCATCCAATACGACTCGTTTGGGAAATTTTTCATAAATGAGATGTGAAAATAAATTACCAAATAAAAATGCTAAAAACCCCAACAATATCGTCTCTTGTACAATCATTTTAATAATCATACTATTGGGAATACCAATGAGTTTCATAATGGCAATTTCTTTCATTTTTTCCAGTGTCATGGTGTAAATAATCAACGCAATAATAATTGTTGAAACCAGAACTAAAATAACAGTAAACAGCCCAATCTGCTTGGAAGCCCGCTCAATTAAGTTTTTAGTTAAAATATCTTTTTGTTCCGCTCGAGTATAGACACTTAAATGCTTCCAACGTTGAATATCATTCGCCACGCTATCCACATCAAACCCTGGTTTTAATGTCGCAATCACCGCATTGACCATGTGGGTTTCAGAAGAGACAGGAATACCACGGTCACGGTCATTCCGAATTTGAGCGTTGGAGTATAAAAACTGTAATTTTTGGGCATCTTTTAAGCTCACATACACCAGTGGATCACCTCCCGAAGAGACCGTTCCCACCGTGACACCCACAACATTATAAGTATCACGACCTAATAAAATTTTATCCCCCACATCAAATCCTGTTACTTTAGAAACAACAATCTGAAAGTGGTCATGCGTTAAACCCGTTCCTTTAACCAATCGAGCACGATTAATGACATCAACCTCGCCAAACGGATCAAACCCCACTGCCACAACACGAACAGGGGTACTTTCTTTAGGCAGTTGTAAGTTTTGGAAGGTAAAGGCTGCAGTTTTATCCACCCCTTGAATGCCTTTCAAGGTATCCTTTAAATCTTCATGCACCCGAGAAGCTTCAGCAAAAGGCCCAAGCGTATGCTCTTGCACCACCCACACATCGGCATTAATATCTTTTAATAAGGTTTCAGCATCAACCATCATGCCTCGATACACCCCAATCATAATTAAGACAATGCCCAGTAACATACCCACACCCATAGCCGTTACGGTAAATTTACCTAAGGTATGCATCACATCTTTATAGGCTAGATTAATCATCAATCCGCACCTTAATCCCTTCTGTTAAAGACTTTTTTGAATTCTCAGGAATCAGTAATTTTGTTTTTTCATCCAGCCCACTGACCGCAGCTTCTCGGTTAGATTGTGCTGTAATCGTAATCAGCTGTAAGTGCGCCTTACCATCCTGATAAACCCATACATGAGGTTGCTTCTCTACAAATTGAATTAAATTTAATGGAATTTTAAGAACATTCTTAACATGCTGAGTCTGAATGGTAACTTCCGCTTGTTCATTCATATAAAAAGGAATGGGTAAGGTTTCAAACCCTACATCCACTTCTCGCTCCTGAGTCACCGAGTCGCTGATTGCAGAAATGCGTTTAACAGACCCCTTCAAGGTATTTTTTGGCAGAGAGCGCAATGCTATCTGGGCAGGCTGCCCTACCTTAATATCCCCACTAATACGCTCATCAATATACACTTTGACCCAAACATCATCAGGATCCACTATCTGAAAAATAACTTGAGATGGCAAAACGGTTTGCGCCACTTCCGCCTGTTTTGCAATCACATAACCATCAATGGGCGAATAAACATTAAAACGGGCAAGCTTAACCTCCAATGTTTCAATATTTTTTTCTACACGTACTGTTTCAACCTTAGCCGCATTAATGTGTGATTTAATCGAAGCAATTTGTGCCTCTAAAGTTTGCAGTTCTGTTTGTGATTTATCAAATTCCGCCTGAGACACGAGCCCTTTTTTCAAAAGGTTTTTATAACGCTCTTCTGTCAACTGTGCTAAGGCCTTTTGCGCCACCAAACTATCTAAATCTTTTTGCAAGGCTTTAACATCCAAACGCGCTTTTTTAAGCCCTATTTTTGCCTCATCTAACAATAAAGGAACTTCCACGGAATCGACCGTAATTAATAACTCACCCTTTTTAACCCACTTTCCTTGGTCGGTAAACAAGCTAACAATTTTTCCGCCCGTTTGAGCTCCCACTTGATAAATATTTTTAGCACTGACCACCCCAATACCAAAAACGCTGACTTTAATATCCCCTTTAATAGGTAAAACCGTATTAAATGTTGTTTTAGGTGTGTACACATTTTTATAAAACAATCCCGCAGATACCACTAAAACTAAAACAACGACGACATACTTAACCCATTTTTTCATAGCGCTCTCCTCACCAAAAAAAGTAATAACTTACTTATTGGTTTATCTAAAAAAATAAACAGTCATTTTCGTCGAACCAAAACCAAGTCAGCATCCTGCTCTGCAGCAATTCGATACCATTTATCCACCACCGCAAACTCCTGGTGCAATGAATCACCTAATTGATCCAATGGTTGTTTTTTTATTTTTTGTTGTTTACTGGCTTTTTTAAGCCACTTTACCGCCTCTTTAAAGTCCTCTTCCCCACCACGGCCATACGCCAACATTAAGCCTAAATTATATTGAGCCATCACATCGCCTTGTTTGGCCGCCGCCAATAACCAACGACGAGCCTCTTTATCATCACGCTTAACCCCTTTACCCGTCATGTAGACCAACCCTAAAAAACGTTGTGCTGACATTTCACCCTGTTCTGCCGCCTTTTTCCACCACTGAGCCGCTTTTGTGTAATCTCGTCGAACCCCTTTACCCTGAAAGTAAACTAAACCTAATTGGGATTGTGCCAAAGGGTGACTATTTTCTGCCGCATACTCCCACCATTCCACAGCTTCTTTAGGCTTTTTACGAACGCCTTCACCGTGAGCATACAACACACCTAAAAAATAACGTGCCGTTACATCGTCCCAATCTGATGCATGGGTCAGCCACTCAAAGGCCTTTTTAGCATCATGATCCATCCGCTTTCCGTCCAGATACAACAATCCCAATACACGTTGCGCACGTGCATCATTCGCTTTTGCAAGTTTTTTAAACGCATCAATAGCCGTAAAATAATTGCCATTATTATAGTCCGCTACCGCCTCTTCATAAGAGGCAAAACTTGCAGACAATACAGTCATTAAAGCAGAAAAAAGAGCGACCTTTATCAATTGAGTCATAAGCATGTTTCCAATAAAAAAAGATAAAAAAATATTCATAATTAAGAGTAATTATCTTACTCTATTTAAAGAAGATCTCACGATTATTCAATTTTAAAATTTTTAATATAATGATAATTTAATTTATAAAATCCTATATAAATACACCCTCACAAGGATTAAGGAAAAAAATGAACCTACAAAACCATTCATATGGCATCCAAGACAACTCCTATCAAGCCGCAGGCGAACTCACTGGATTAACCAAACTGGTCGATGATTTTTATGACAACATGAGCACTTTCCCAGAAGCCAAAATTATTCGAGACATGCACCCAAAAGACTTAACCTTATCCAGAAAAAAACTCGTCTATTTTCTGGCGGGCTGGCTAGGAGGCCCTAGTTTATATGCTGAACATTTTGGTGGTATCAGCATTCCTGCCTCACATCAACACCTAGTTATTGGTAACCCAGAGGGAGATGCTTGGCTCCTTTGCATGGAAAAAGCACTTGAAAAACAACCCTATCAAGAAGACTTTAAAACCTACTTAATTGAACAACTCAAGTTTCCAACCGAGCGCATTAAAGACGTTTGCAGTCAAAATACTTAATCATCCTAAATCCGACAGACTCCTAAGCTCAAAGTAAAAATAAATACTTTTTACTTTGAGCACAATCTTTCGCTTGCAGTTTAGATTACTTACCAGTAAAATCGCGCTTTTCAGGTGCGTGAAATAGGCTTTATTTTATAATAAAAACAAAGCACTACGTAAAACCACGTTAAACGGGAAACTCGTTCTAATCGAGTGCTGCCCCCGCAACGGTGATAGAGAAAAACAGACCATTAAGCCATTGGAAGTATGAAATATAGAGAGGGGGGGGGAGAATTTTTATAATTTTCTCCCCCCCCCTTATCTAAATTACTAACCTTTCCGAGAAGGCGTCTGTAAATTGCTCTTAAGCCCGGATACCGGCCTGAAAAAACGTGAGAAGCTATGTTTAAAATACAGCGTCTCAAAACCGATTGCGGTGGGCAAACGGAGATAAGCCAAATTTTGTGAGTTCACCTCACCACTAAAGTAATTTATCCTCACTTAGATTGGTTGTTGTGACCAACCTAAGACCGTTCTGCCTTTGTAATTTTTGACTCATTACGAAGGAAAATTCATGAAATACTCCTCTTTAACATCCGCGATAATGATCGCGCTTGCAACTTCTAGCACACAAGCAGAAGAGACCTCAACTCTTAATCAAGTAAATGTAACCGCTAGCCATATCCCAATGTCACAACACGCAGTTACAGCCAGTTCTGTTTTTATTACCGCTGATGATATTGCAGAGAATCACTACCGTACCTTAAATGACGCACTTACAAGTATCCCTGGAATTACGTTTGTACGTAACGGCGGTTTAGGCACAAACACCTCTATTTTTATGCGAGGACAGTCAGGGCGCTCCGTACTCGTCTTGGTTGATGGTGTTGATATGACCAATCCAATGGGAACGGGTGGAGCCATTTTAAGCTCATTGTTATTATCAGACGTTGAGCGTATTGAAGTATTAAAAGGCGCCCAATCGGGTATTTGGGGTTCAAACGCATCTGCTGGTGTCATTAATATCATCACCAAACAGGCCAAAGACGGTACTCGCGGTTCGGCTCTTTTTGAAACAGGCGATAACAACTATAACAAACTGGCCGTTTCTCTCTCGTCTGCCGAAGAAGGAGGCGACTTTTCCGTCAGCTTTTCACAGCTGAATACCGATGGTTTCAGTGCCGTTAAAGCATATAAATCTTACGAACAAAATTATGAAGACGATGCCTTTAACCAAACCGATTTCTCTATGAACATGGGGATTAATATTAATCCAAACCATCGTTTAGAAGTATTGCTAAAAACAGCACAAAGTACCAGTAACTATGACTACACAACCAACCCGAACCAAAGTGCCTTTGCCAGTGTGGATTATGAAAACACCATCAAGCGTTTACAATATCTGTATACCCATAATGCCTTTAACAGCACCGTTTATGTTTCACAAAATAACATTAAGCAATATAACGATGCTGTAATTAACAGTGTCGGCCTGAAAGGAGGCTATCAATATGCCACAGATCAGGCGCTCTCTTTTGTACTCAATAACAACCAGTATGAAAACTTAACCACTGGCGACAGTTATTACAATACAGGCGTAGGGGTAACTAATACCAACCAATTTAATAACAACTCTTTAATCTTTACTCAGTCGATTCGTTCGGATCAATACAATACCTTTAAAGGAAAAACGACTGGAAAATTAGGTCTTAAAAAGACCTTTCAAAAAGACCTCTTTATCAGCGCTAATGTAGGAACGGCTTATAACGCACCCACACTGTTTCAAAGTACTTACGGCCTCACCTCAAACCTTCAGCCAGAAGAGACCATTGGATTTGATGTTTCCGTAGGAATTTATGGTGCAGAACTGACCTATTATGAAAGCAGAGCCAAAAATTTAATTAATTATGCCGGAACCTGGCCAAACGATTATTACGAAAATCTAGCGGGCATCAGTAAGTTTTCAGGGGTAGAATTTTCATACTCAAACTACGTTGAAAAAGCCAATACCTTGGTAAACCTCACTTTTGCACAAGTGTCCGCCAAAGATGATAATAACGAATCTTTAGCACGTCGTGCCGAGCAAACAGTCGGCTTAAATCTTTTGTATGATGGCTTTAACCGTCTGACCATTGGCATCAACAACCGCTACATTGGTAATATGTTTGACCAAGACAACCGTTCAGGTGCGAACATTGGTGACTACTATGTTACGGATGTAAACGTAAACTACACCTTAAACAAACAAGTCACGTTATACGCCAATGTGTTAAACCTGTTTGATGCCGACTACACCCAAGCGGTTGCGACCTATCAAGCTGATAATGTCACCCCACAAAATATCTATTCAAATGGTGGCAGCCAGATATTTGTCGGTGTTCAAGGTAAATTTTAATTGAAATTAAACCCGACTCAACACTGCATTATGGTACAAGGCTGCACCTCCGATGCAGGCAAAAGTACCTTAGTGGCTGGGTTGTGTCGATTGTGGGCGCGGCAAGAACTTTCTGTTGCGCCGTTTAAACCCCAAAATATGGCGCTTAACAGCGCTGTAACCGAGGACGGTGGCGAAATTGGCCGTGCGCAAGCACTGCAAGCCATGGCCGCCAAAATTCCTCTCTCTGTGC
>WFQP01000081.1 GCA_015487015.1 Thiomicrorhabdus sp. | reverse complement strand
GTATTTGCACCATTTGGATAAGTGCAAAGAGATTCAGGGCGCACGATTGAATACTATTCATAACCTGCATTATTACCAAGACCTTATGAAAGGAATGCGTGATGCCATTGAGCAAAATGCATTGGATGCGTTTGTAGTTGATTTTTATCAAGGAATCGGGCGGCCTGTCCCTATTTTAAATACATAAAAAATTGCGTAAAATTTGAGATTTTTAGGTTAAGCTGTGCCACAATACAGCGGATAAATTATTTACTATTTTTTTGGAGACTATTTTTATGAGCTTTTTTATTAGTGATGCAATGGCAGAAGGCGCTGAAGCGGCTGCAGGTGGCGGTTGGGAAGGAATTATTCCACTGGTTTTATTATTTGTGGTGTTCTATTTCTTATTAATTCGTCCGCAACAGAAAAAAGTAAAAGAGCATAAGGCTCTGGTTGAAGCCATTAAAAAAGGTGATGAAGTGGTCACCTACGGTGGTATGGCAGGTAAGATTATTGAAATGAGCGATTCATTTTGCGAAGTTGAAATTGCTGATAATGTTGTGGTTAAAATTGAACGCCAAAATATTTCGCGTTTATTACCAAAAGGCACATTGAAAGGCGAGTAATTGTCTTTTTTTCAACAAAAGGGGGCTTTTAGCCCCTTTTGTTGTTTCTGAATCCTTGTTGTAAGACTACGTATATCGCTATCAAAAGCGCCGTAAAAATTTCCCCCCCCCTCTTATTTTTGAAAATGGAATGAAGTGTATGTTTCAAACACAGCAAAAAATCATAACGAATAAGTACCCCGCATGGAAATACTTATTATTGATTGTGGTGACTGTCATCGGTATTACCTATGCCTTGCCTAACTTATTTGGTGAAGATCCCGCCGTACAAATTTCCCCCGCCAAATCGGTAACTTTTGGGTTTGAAACACAAGAGCAAGTGGCTAAGGCGTTGGAAGAGGCCAATCTTCCGGTGAAATCTTCTGTGTTTGAAAATGGACGTTTCTTAATTCGTTTTGAAGGCACTGAAGATCAATTGAAAGCTAAGTCGATCTTAAAAGAACTGTTAGGTCGAAAAGCCGTCGTCGCTTTGAACTTAGCCCCTTCAACGCCAGAAATTTTAAGAAGTCTTGGTGCGGCTCCTATGTATTTAGGGCTGGATTTACGAGGCGGGGTACACTTTTTGATGGACGTAGATATGGAAGTGGCAGTCGCCAAAGCCTATCTACGTTATGTGGATGAAATTAAAAGTGTCTTGCGTGAAAATAAAGTGCGCTATTTAGCGGTTGAGATGGAGGGAGACACTCTGGCCGTTAAGTTTAAAGATCTGCCTACGATGGAAGCTGGATTGGCCATTTTAAATGAGAAATACAGTGAACGTTTCAGCCTAAAACCTGTGGAAGATACCGCCAGTCCCCAAGTTCGGTTACGCTTCTCTGATCAAACCATTGCCGAGACACAAAAATTTGCGCTACAGCAAAACATAACCACCTTACGTAATCGTGTAAATGAGTTAGCGGTGGCCGAGCCGGTGATTCAGCAACAAGGCGATCGCCGTATTGTGGTTCAGCTGCCAGGTATTCAAGATACTGCGCGAGCCAAAGAGATTTTAGGTGCGACAGCAACGCTTGAATTCCGATTGGTTGAAGAGCGTGGCGATGCTTACCGAGCGGATAAAACAGGCTAT
Source organism: Thiomicrorhabdus sp. (assembly GCA_015487015.1). GTDB lineage: Bacteria > Pseudomonadota > Gammaproteobacteria > Thiomicrospirales > Thiomicrospiraceae > Thiomicrorhabdus. The sequence continues at coordinate 5,714 of WFQP01000081.1, read as the reverse complement.
GCACCACATGGTTCTATTGTGTATAACTTTAGAGATGGTCGTCCTATCCTGTTAAAGCGTGGCACCATTGTGGACGGTGAAAACGTAGTCAGTGCCTCTTCAGGAATCGATCCAGAGCAAGGTTCTGCGATGGTGAATGTAAGTCTTGATGGGGTGGGTGGCCGTAAAATGTTAGCCACCACCAAGGAAAATGTCGGTAATCGTATGGCCGTGGTCTTTATTGAGCGACGGGTTGAGACGGTGATGGAAAATGGCGTAAAAGTTAAAAAACGCATTACCACCAAGGATGTTATTAATGCCGCGGTAATTCGTGGTCAATTTGGCGATCGCTTTCAAATTACAGGGTTAGACTCTCCGCAAGAAGCACAAGATTTAGCTCTGTTATTGCGAGCGGGTGCCTTAGCGGCCCCAATGGAGATTGTGGAAGAGCGTACCGTTGGACCAAGCCTAGGGCAAGACAATATTAACCAAGGGTTTATGTCTGTTATTGTTGGATTTTTGTTAGTGCTGGTGATGATGGCATGGCGCTATAAATACTTTGGTATGGTGGCCAACGTAGCACTAGGATTGAACCTCATTATTATTATTGCGGTATTGTCGATGTTACAAGCCACTTTAACCTTGCCGGGGATTGCAGGGATTGTATTGACCGTGGGAATGGCGGTTGATGCCAATGTATTGATTTTTGAGCGAATTCGAGAGGAGCTAGGAATAAAAGGTACCAGTATTCAAAAGGCCATTCACTCAGGGTATGAAAAAGCTTTTGTGACCATTGCTGATGCCAATATCACCACCTTATTGGCGGCCGTAGTCTTATTTAGTTTTGGAACAGGTCCCATTAAAGGGTTTGCCATTACGTTGTCTATCGGGATTTTAACCTCGATGTTTACAGCCATCGTAGGAACGCGTGCCGTGATTAATATCATGTACGGCAACAAGCGTGTAAACAAGCTTTCAATTTAGGACACGAAAATGAACAGTACAGAAATGAATAACGAAGTACAAACGACCAATATTAACTTTATGGGGCAGCGTCATTTAGCCTTAGCACTGTCGGCCATTTTAATTTTGGCCTCCTTTGCTGGGCTGTGGGTAAAAGGCCTTAACTTTGGTATCGACTTTACAGGGGGGACGTTAATTGAGCTCTCTTATCCAACCCCAGTTGAGTTGCCCGAATTACGAAATAACTTAACCGAATCAGGCTTTGGACAAGCGATTGTGCAGCACTTTGGTTCCGCTGAAGATGTGTTGATTCGAATTGCACCACAAGATGGATTGAATTCCGCACAGTTAAGCAACCAAGTGATGGATGCATTGGCGGAAGCCACGGAAGAGGAAATCACGCTACGCCGAGTGGAGTTTGTTGGGCCACAAGTGGGTGATGAGCTGACCGAAGACGGTGCGTTAGCTGTATTGTATGCACTGTTTGGTGTATTGATTTATGTGGCACTGCGTTTTGAGTGGCGTTTCTCCATTGGTTCGGTGGCCGCGTTGATACATGACGTAATTTTAACCATTGGTGTATTTGCATGGACGGGAATGCAGTTTGATTTAACCGTCTTGGCCGCTATACTCGCGGTTATTGGGTACTCTTTAAACGATACCATTGTTGTTTTTGACCGAGTACGTGAAAACTTTAGAACCATGCGTGAGGGTACACCAGTGGAAGTGACCAATGTGGCGGTTAACCAAATGTTGTCGCGTACCATTATGACCTCAGCAACGACCTTGGTTGTTTTGTTGGCACTGTTTTTCTTAGGGGGGGAAATTATTCATGGATTTGCCACCGCGCTAATTGTTGGGGTGGTTGTTGGAACTTACTCCTCAACTTATGTGGCCAGTGCTGTAGCACTGTTATTGGGTGTTTCAAAAGAAGATTTAATGAAAGCACCTAAAGAAGAAGCTAATAATGAAGGCGAAGAAGCCGAGTTACAACGCCTATTTTTAGAGCAAGAAGCCAAGCGTGAAGCCAAAGAAGCTTTGAAAGAGATGGAGGCTGAAAAAAAGGCCAACAAAAAAGAAAAACTGAATAAATAAGTGGATTATTAAAATAAATGGCAGACAGTGAATTTCTGACAGAGCTGAACAAACGGAGAACGTTTGCAATCATCTCTCATCCCGATGCAGGTAAAACAACCGTAACTGAAAAATTGTTGTTGTACGGTGGAGCCATTCAAATGGCAGGGGCGGTTAAAAGCCGTAAAACCAGCCGTGCTGCGACCTCCGATTGGATGAAAATGGAACAAGAACGTGGGATTTCGGTTGCCTCTTCGGTCATGCAGTTTCCTTATCGTGATGTGATGATTAACCTGCTGGATACTCCAGGGCATGAAGATTTTTCGGAAGATACTTACCGTACTTTAACGGCAGTGGATTCGGCGTTGATGGTGATTGATGTAGCCAAAGGGGTCGAAGACCGTACCATTAAATTAATGGAAGTCTGTCGTTTACGCACTACACCCATTTTGACCTTTATCAATAAAATGGATCGCGAGGGTAAAGACCCGATTGATTTGTTGGATGAAGTGGAATCGGTGTTAAAAATTGATTGTGCGCCAATGACATGGCCAATTGGTATGGGTAAACGGTTTAAAGGAATTTATCACCTTTATAATGACACCGTTCGCCTGTTTGGCGTTACGGACGGTCAACGTGCAGGTGAGGGTGAGCTTATTCAAGGATTGGATAACCCACTGTTAGATGAGCTGTTGGGCGATCAAATTGAAGAGATGCGTGAAGAGGTTGAATTGGTGCGTGGCGCAAGCCATGAATTTGATTTAGACGCTTTTTTAGCGGGTAAACTCAGCCCTGTGTTTTTTGGTTCAGCGGTCAATAACTTTGGACTGCAAGAGCTGTTAGATGGGTTTGCGGATTATGCCCCAGCCCCAATGGGACGCAAGACTGAAACTCGTTTTGTGGAATCTGATGAACAAAAATTAACGGGTTTTATCTTTAAAATTCAAGCCAATATGGATCCTGCTCATCGTGACCGTGTGGCATTTATGCGCATTGTTTCGGGTAAGTATGAAAAGGGCATGAAATTTAAGCATGTGCGCATTGCAAAAGATGTAAAAGTTTCCAAAGCGATTACCTTTTTAGCCAATAAGCGTGAGCAGGCCGAGGTAGCGTATCCGGGAGACATTATCGGACTGCACAACCACGGAACCATTAAGATTGGTGACACCTTTACCCAAGGCGAATCGCTTAAGTTTACGGGCATTCCCAACTTTGCCCCCGAGCTGTTTCGACGTGCGCGTTTAAAAGACCCCATGAAAATGAAAGCATTGCAAAAAGGGCTAAACCAGCTATCGGAAGAGGGGGCGACCCAGCTTTTTAGACCGGTTTTGAATAATGATTTGATTTTAGGTGCGGTTGGAATTCTTCAATTTGAAGTGGTCGCACAGCGCCTAAAAGATGAGTACAACGTAACCTGTTTATTCGAACCTGTTAACGTCAACACCGCACGTTGGGTCATTGGTGAAAAAGCCGAAATTGAAAAATTTACTGCCAAAGTGCGCGAAAATGTAGCCTACGATGCGGCTGATTTATTAGTGTACATTGCCCCTACACGCGTAAACCTATCCCTTATCGAAGAACGCTGGCCAAATTTACAATTTGTTGCCACGCGTGAGCATTAACACGTTACCTTTAATGTAATTTATTCCCCCCCCTCTTAAAAAACCACGATTCTCGTGGTTTTTTTGTTTTTATAGAAGTCATCCCTTGAAATGATTGGTATTTATCCATATTCTTTAAGCCATAGAAAGATTTTTTAGGAGCATACTTAAGATGATGGATAAATTTACTTCTCAATTCCAATCGGTATTGAGCCAAGCGCAAATGTTGGCGGTGGCAGAAGACCATCCGTTTATTGAACCGATTCATATTTTATCGGTACTATTGGATGAGCAAGCCAGTTTATTGCAGTTAGCCAAGATTGATAAGGCACGTTTAAAGCCGATATTAGATGAGAAAATTGCCTTGATGCCAAAAGTATCAGGAGCTCAGAGTGACGTAACGTTGTCACAACAGTCGATAAAGCTGTTAGGCCAAATGGATAAATTAGCACAGCAAAAAGGCGATGCGTATATTGCCAGCGAGCTGTTTTTTTTAGCGTTGTTAGATAGTAATGACAGTGCCGCCACCTTATTTAAAAAGGCAGGTGCAAACAAAGAGGCTTTAAACCAAGCCATTGAACAAATACGAGGGGGCGAAACCGTGAACGATCAAAATGCAGAAGAGAACCGTCAAGCATTGGAAAAATATACTGTAGATTTAACCGCACGAGCAGAGGAAGGAAAGTTAGACCCTGTGATTGGGCGAGACGATGAAATTCGTCGTGCCATTCAGGTGTTGCAACGCCGTACCAAAAACAACCCCGTTTTAATTGGTGAGCCAGGGGTAGGTAAAACCGCCATTGTAGAAGGCTTGGCACAGCGTATTGTGAATGGTGAAGTGCCTGAAGGCATTAAAAACAAACGTGTGTTGTCTTTGGATTTAGCGGGCTTATTAGCGGGCGCAAAATACCGTGGTGAATTTGAAGAACGTTTAAAAGCGTTATTAAAAGAGTTGGAAAAAGAAGAAGGCAAAGTGATTTTGTTTATTGATGAAATTCACACCATGGTTGGCGCGGGTAAAACCGAAGGCTCGATGGATGCCGGCAATATGTTAAAACCCGCTTTGGCGCGTGGTGAATTGCACTGTATTGGCGCGACTACGTTGGATGAGTATCGACAAGACATTGAAAAAGACGCCGCATTGGAACGTCGTTTTCAAAAAGTGATTGTTGATGAGCCAACCGAAGAGGACACCGTAGCGATTTTACGTGGTTTAAAAGAGCGGTATGAGATTCATCACGGGGTGGCGATTACTGACCCTGCGATTATTGCCGCAGCACATCTATCACAACGCTACATTACCGATCGTCAGTTGCCCGATAAAGCGATTGATTTGATTGATGAAGCGGGTTCGCGTATTCGTATGGAAATTGACTCTAAGCCAGAGGTGATGGATAAGTTAGATCGTCGTTTGATTCAGTTAAAAATGGAACAGATGGCGCTTAAGAAGGAGAAAGATGACGCGTCTAAAAAACGATTGTCTATATTAAAAGATGAAATTAAAGCGCTTGAAAAAGAGTACTCCGATTTAGAAGAGATTTGGAAGCGTGAAAAAGCGGCCTTACAGGGTGCTCAGCAGTTTAAAGAGCAGTTGGATGCGGCACGTATTGAGCTGGAATCGGCCAGACGTTCGGGTGATTTGGCCAAAATGTCTGAGATTCAGTATGGCAAAATTCCAGAGCTAGAAGAGAAGATCAGAGCGGCAGAAGCGGCGGAAAATGCAGCAGAAAGTTCAGATGATACGCAACTATTAAGAAACAAAGTGACCGAGGAGGAGATTGCTGAAGTGGTCGCACGTTGGACAGGCATTCCTGTCTCTCGCATGATGGAAGGTGAGCGTGAAAAGTTGCTTAAAATGGAAGAAGAGCTTGGTAAACAAGTGATTGGGCAAGACGAAGCGGTTAAAGCCGTTTCGGATGCGATTCGCCGTTCACGTGCGGGTCTATCCGATCCAAATCGCCCCAATGGTTCGTTCCTATTCTTAGGGCCAACGGGAGTCGGTAAAACAGAGTTAACCAAAGCCTTGGCTGATTTACTGTTTGATACCACCGATGCGATTGTGCGTTTAGATATGTCGGAATTTATGGAGAAACATTC